>JBDNIP010000412.1:0-3456 GCA_041688245.1 Algoriphagus sp. | reverse complement strand
AGCAAGTGACTCTTGATTTTTAGTAGCTTTTTATTTTCCAATCGGAATGGTCAGCTATAGTAAAAAGAATCTGCTTTCTAAGCATTCCTCAGGTATATAATCATCTTTCATCACCCAACAGTGAACACCCGACATCGCTTATCGACCTTCATTGCTGACCGTATTATTGCAAATTGCCAAGAAGAAAAAGTCTTACGCTCCCTTGATTCCCAAGCAAGACTCAATTCCAAGGGGAGTTTCACCTTGCTAGCTGACCACTGTCTGGCAACTGAAATCTGCCCGCTGCCCGCTGTTTACCAACTTCCAACACCAGTCACCTCACATCGGTCATCCAGCATCGTTCAATCCACACTTCTCAATCTTTCAATTCGACGATTACCTCAATTTCCACCGCAATATTATTGGGCAAGGCAGCTACTCCAACTGCAGATCGAGCATGCTTTCCCAGTTCTCCAAACACTTCCACCATTAGATCAGAGAAGCCGTTAATCACTTTGGGATGATCGGTGAAGTCCGGTGCAGAGTTGACCATTCCAAGTACTTTGACGAATTGCTTAATTCGGCTTAGATCCCCTCCGGTAGCCGCTTTCAATACAGCTATAATTTCTATCCCTGTTTCTCGAGCTGCTTGATAGCCCTGCGCAATCGTCAAATCATCTCCAACTTTTCCATAAATATCTGGCCCATTTCCAGCTAGGTAAAGCGTATTTCCAACTTGCCGCCATTTGACATAAGTTCCCATAGGCTGACCAACTTCCGGCAAGGTGATTCCTAGTTCTTTGATCCGATCATCCGGTGATTGTGCATTGGCATAAAAAGGTAAAGTGATCAGAACTGCGATCAAGGCAAAAAGATGGCATAATTTCATAGTATGTTGATTGGTTTTTATTTCTAAGCTAATTGATTCTAGTTACATTTAACAATCTCAAATTTCAAAAAGTAGCACTCGTGGATCAAGTTGAAATTTTACCCTACTCACCAGCCTATAATTCTACCTTTAAGGCGATCAATCAAGCTTGGATAGAATCGCTCTTTTCTTTGGAACCCATCGATATTGCACAGTTCGAGCAGCCGGAAGAGATGATCATAAAAACTGGTGGAATGATCATTTTTGCAAAGATAGGGCAGGATATCGTTGGTACTGTGGCGTTATATAAATCGGGTGAGGATACGTTTGAAATGATCAAAATGGGGGTGGATCCGAAAGCTCAAGGGAGAGGTATAGGTATGCTTTTGGGCCAAGCGATCATTACTAAAGCGGCTGAATTGGGTGGTAAAAAACTGGTGCTCTACAGTAATTCAAAGTTAAAAGCAGCACTTCGCATCTATAAAAAGCTTGGTTTTAAGTCAGTGCTTGTAGAGGCGGGTAAATATTCTCGTTGTGATGTAAAGATGGAAATACACATTTAGCACAAATTCTTACCATAAGATTAGCTGATTTTTGACATTTGAAGAGGCTAAAGAATTTCCACTAAGTCACATTCAATTTACTGTCAAGGGTAAAGGAGCTATTCGGCAGATAATCTGAATCGTAGTGCCTAATGAATTAATTCTTAAGGTGACTCAAGAGGAAATATAGATCTAGTAGTTCTTGTGGCTTATGGAAAAGGAAAGAATAGAAAGAATTTTATTGGTTCTACACTCCAAAAAGTACTTTGCAAAGCAAATTGCCCGGTCTTGGCTGCAAAAGAAGCACTTGATGGAAATAATTTCATGAAAGTTACTTCTGATTTTAGTCCTAAAGACAAAATTGCCTTTGATAAGATCAAGCCTTTCAAAAGCAGCATATCTACTCGACGTCAATATTCCAGCTTATTTTAGGTCTTCTTCAGCTGTTACATGCGGGATGAATGCTTTCATGAAGGGGATTGAAGAGTTGACTTTCCATCAGCATATTTTCAATGATTCTGAGGTAGAAAAGGGAATGATTGCTTTTTTGTCAACTCAGCACATCAAATTGGATTATTCTCCATACAGGTGATGATAATCTTACATCCACATATCAAGTAGGGACAACTGAAACTTTTCGCTTTAAAAGTAATTTGGGCGTGTTGCGTGTGAAATCGTAGTCTACCAGAATCTGAATCGCTTCTCATTCACTCGGTTTCTGAAGATCCAGTTGTCGAAGATATCCTTGGACATATGGATCTCCAATCCAAGATTTACCGTCATATAGCCATCGAATCTTTCGGTAAGTCCAGAGCCTCTCCGAATTCTACCGCCATTTTTCAGGATTTTATTGACATCGGGCAGACCATTATCATCCATGAAGTCTGGATTTCGAATCGCCAGTCTAAGTCGATCGGGATTATTTCCAGTTACATAGTCATCCACTAAGTCTAGGTAAAATTCGCTGATATTATAGGCCGAGATATCATCCATATAATCAGTAAATGTCCAGCGGTAATTACCTTGTAGAATCAGATCCATGTACATGTTCAATTTGTACTTGAATCCAATACCAGTTGGGATGACCAAAATGTATTGTTCATAAGGGTTGTTTTCGAGTTGTAGTGGTCGAAGATCAACCCAATTGCCATCTAATTGAGTTTCTGGGTTGTTCGTAGACATGCCCACTCCTGCAAAAACATAGGCATTCCAAAGCGGTCGACTAATATTTGGAGTTTTGACTGGGTATAAATAATATTCTAGAATACCGGTTACCTCCCAATTTTGAGCTCGAAAGTCCAAATTCCTTAGGGTTCTATTTGCTCTTGGGGCAGAAGGAGAGTCCTGACCAGACAATTTGATAGAAGAGAAATCTCCTCTTGCTCTTAGGCGTGTACCAAAAGTGTAGTGAAAACTTATATTCGCATTCCAATCGGGCTGAACTCCCTCATTATACTTCCAAAAGGAATAGAACTCTCCAAAATATTGAGTGGGCCCTATGCTCGCTGATATCGACCATGGTTCTTCAAAGCGATACCGATAGAAGCTTTGTGAGTAGGCGGTGAACGAACTGAGAAAAAGAAAAATGAGTAGTGCTTTTTTCATTAAAGTTTATCTTCCGAAAACAACTCACTATAACAATGGAAATTAGCCCTTATTTATCAATTTTTCAAACCCAGAACTCAGGTTAAGATCCCGTTGAGGGAAAGGGATTTCTACACCTTCTTCTTTGAATCGTCTAAATATCTCGTAGTATAATTGACTCTTGAGAACTTTGGGCCTATTGATATATTCAGAGGTCCAAACTCTAAGGTTAAAGTTAAGACTGCTATCTCCGAATTCATCGAACAACACATCCGGCTCGGGTAAATTCAAAACACCACTGTTATTCTTAGCGATATCAAGTAAGATCTGCCTTATTTTTTGAGGATCTTCTTTGTAAGAAACACCAACAGGGAAGTTAAATCGGATATTCCGGTCGTTATGAGACCAATTGATTACTTGGTTGTCGATAAATTGACTATTTGGGACTATTATACTTATGTTATCATTAGTCACGAACATGGT
>JBDNIP010000411.1:0-4060 GCA_041688245.1 Algoriphagus sp. | reverse complement strand
CCTTTCTTCACTCAAGCGTCGCTTTAATCTCAAGAAAGATACCGAAGAGCAACCAATCATGCCGCGAGTTTCTTTACATGCTTATTCAATAGGTTTTCTAGGAGTAGATGGTACAGAAATTAATGTGATTGCACCCTACCCAAAAGATTTCCAAGTCTTGGTAAATCAGCTCGAAAAAACAAGTTGATCACAAGAATTAAAATAAAATAAGTTGAAATGGAGACGTTTGAGCATATTTTAATTGTAAGCCAGTGAAAATTAAGTCTTAGTATTTAAAATTTTTTGGATCAAAAATAAAATACTCCTACATTTGTATCCCTTTTCGAGGGTAAAATAAATTTAACAAACTAAATATTAAACAGTTACACAGTGGATACTTTAAGCTATAAGACCGTATCAGCAAATACCGCAACTGTAGATAAGCGATGGGTTATTGTGGATGCCCAAGCTGCAGTTTTAGGTAGATTTGCTAGTGAGGTAGCAAAAATCTTACGAGGGAAAACGAAGCCAAGCTTCACTCCACACGTTGATTGTGGTGACAATGTTATCGTAATCAACTCAGACAAAATCAGGATGACTGGTGACAAGATGAACTCCAAAATTTATGTGAGACATACTGGCTATCCAGGTGGACAGCGAATCACCACACCAAAATTATTGAAAGAGAAATCCTCAACAATTTTGATCGAGAAAGCTGTAAGGGGTATGTTGCCCAAGAACAGATTGGGAAGAAAATTATACGGTAACTTGTACGTATATGAAGGATCTGAGCATCCACATATAGCACAGCAGCCTAAATCTATCACGCTTTAATCGCCTATTAATGGAAATCATTAACAAAATCGGTAGACGAAAAACATCTGTAGCAAGGATTTACATGACTCCGGGCAATGGTGTAATCACCGTTAATAATAGATCATTGGAAGTTTACTTTCCATTTGATTTACATCAGATTGTAGTAAAACAACCGCTTGCTTTAGTAGGTGTGAATGGTAACTACGATATCAAAATCAATGTAGACGGAGGAGGAAGTACAGGTCAGGCTGAAGCCTCCCGTATGGCTATCTCTAGAGCACTATGTGAGTTTGACATTGAGCATAGAGGTCCTTTGAAAAAAGAAGGATTTCTGACTCGCGATCCGAGAATGGTAGAACGTAAGAAGCCAGGACGTAAAAAAGCAAGAAAGAAGTTCCAGTTCTCCAAGCGTTAATTCGGGATTTTACTCTTATACATCAGAAAAAATATTTATTCATGGCCAAAATAGAATACAAAGACTTACTAGATGCTGGTGTCCATTTTGGGCACTTGACGAGAAAGTGGGATCCAAGAATGTCTCCATATATTTTTATGGAGAAAAATGGTATCCACATTATCGATCTTAACAAAACGCTTGCTTGCCTCGACGAAGCATCTAACGCAATCAAGCAAATCGTACGCTCCGGCAAAAAGGTAATGTTCGTCGCTACCAAAAAACAAGCTAAAGATCTTGTAGCCGCAGAAGCTAAAAGACTTAACATGCCTTTCGTAACAGAAAGATGGTTAGGTGGAATGATGACTAACTTTGCAACAATCCGTAAATCATTGAAGAAGATGTCTTCACTTGACAGACTGATGGGTGAGGAAGCTTACAAGAATCTTGCAAAAAAAGAACGATTGATGGTTTCTCGACAAAAAGAGAAAATGGAAACCGTCTTAGGTGGTATTGCTGACCTAAGTAGACTTCCAGCTGCACTATTCGTAGTGGACATCAAAAGAGAGCATATTGCAATTGCTGAAGCACAAAAACTTGGAATCCCAATTTTTGCATTAGTAGATACTAACTCCAACCCAAATGAGGTGGACTTCCCTATCCCAGCTAATGATGATGCGTTCAAGTCAGTTTCTTTATTAGTGAAGGCGTTCGGCGAAGCTATCGAAGAAGGTCTTTCTGAACGAAAGAGAGATAAGGAAGATGCTAAACTTACTGAAGAGGAAGAAGCAAAGAAAGCTGTTGACGCAGATCCAAAAGACTAAATTTTAAATAAATTGATTAAAAAAAAATTGGACATCAGGCTTAAGCGGGTGTTCAATTTTTTTTTAAATCGATTCCCTGAAGTCACTTGACTTCTCCAAAAAATAATTTTATTGTTTAATCAAACTGATACTACCATGGCAGTTACTGCGCAAGAAGTAAACAAATTAAGACAAATGACCGGTGCCGGTATGATGGATTGCAAAAAGGCTTTGACTGAAGCTGAAGGCGATTTTGAAAAAGCTGTAGATATCCTTCGCAAAAAAGGTCAAAAAGTATCTGCTTCCAGAGCAGACAGAGAGACCAAAGAAGGCTTAGCGGTGACCAAAATAACCAATGATGGTACTAAGGGCTTCCTACTTACATTAACTTGCGAAACCGACTTCGTTGCTAAAAATGAAGGTTTTGTGACTTTCGCAAATTCTTTGATGGATATCGCAGTCGAAAACTCTGCAACATCCATTGAGTCTATTCTAGCACTTCCTTTTGAAGATCAGCTCGTAGCTGCCAAAATCGTTGAAATGACTGGTAAAATCGGTGAGAAGCTTGAAATTTCTCATTTTGAAATCGTTGAAGCTGAAACTGTTGTAGCCTATATTCACTCCAATGGGAAATTAGGCGTATTAGTTGGACTTACCAATACTTCTGGTACTGACGTAGAAGAAGCTGGAAAAGACGTAGCCATGCAAATCGCAGCCATGAATCCAGTAGCTCTTGACAAAGACGGCGTGGATGCATCAATGGTCGAGCGTGAAATCGAAATTGGAAAAGAACAAGCTAGAGCTGAAGGCAAGCCTGAAGAAATGCTTGAAAAAATAGCCATGGGTAAATTGAATAAGTTCTACAAAGAGAACACCTTACTTAGCCAGTCTTTCGTAAAGGACAACAACAAGACCATCGCACAATACCTTGACAGCGTAAGCAAAGGATTGACAGCATCTGCTTTCAAGCGGATCTCTATCGGATAATCTGAATTTCGATTCAACATACAAAAGGCTGATTCCTCGCGATCAGCCTTTTTTTATTTTCAAACCCTCCAAGGGTTCGAAACCCTTGGAGAGTTGCAAAGAAATATCCTCTCTTATACCTGATGTATTTCTTCGTTTGATATTTTTTCCTTGCTATTCGAAAGTTACCTGAGTTACGTAACCTAACGTGTTTTTCAGCTCGCCAAACACTATCATAACCCCCAAATTAATTTAAAAGCTATCAACCAAGCACGCCATCACCTCTACCTCATCCTTTCACTACTCTCATTTCCATATTTCAGATCCATTTATCAACTAGTCGGATTATGAAAAACTGGCGAGTATTCATACTGTTTTAGCCAATCCAATAGAATCCAAACTCGGCTAATTTGAAGAAGTGCATCAGGTAAGAAGGGAAAGTATTAACTGAAAATCATATTAAAAAAAACACCCTCAATCGATTTTGATTGAGGGTATTGTTAGTTTATAAATTCAAATGATTCGAAATCAGCTAGGCTATTCAATTATGACAACTAAAATCGGTAGCCTACTCCAAGTGACATATTAGTCCAATTCCAATCATAATTCAGTACTGGAATGCCAATTAAGTAATTTCCTCTCAAAAAGAAACTTTCGGAAAAGTTGAAAACTCCATAAGGTCCAAAGAATCCACCAGACACCTGTGATCTTCCTAGAGTAACCTTTCGGGGATCATCCCCAGGCTGGCCCGGTCCTCCATACCATCTGTCGGTAATTGCATTATATGAAAACCTTTGAAATTCAGCTTGGACACCCAAAATAAAACTTTTCGTTTGAATTGGCTCAAACCCTATTCTTATATGATATTGGGTATAGTTTCTATTGCTTTTATATTCATAGAACTGTTCAAAAGCACCATTATATCCTTTTCCATTAAAGTCACCGAAACCCCATCCTACTCCTACATTCCATCTTTTAAAAAGATACCGACTATAATTTAAACTAATTCCGTAATTAATCATGCTACTTACAGGAACTTGCCCATTACCTATATTTCTAAAAGTTGAAATCTCAAAGCTATTCTTTTGAAGGTTCTGAGCTT
>JBDNIP010000410.1:0-2118 GCA_041688245.1 Algoriphagus sp. | reverse complement strand
TTCGGCTTAATCAATCAAGGTGTGCAAGCTCCAATTGAAGGTCTGTCCGCAGTTGAGGTGATTTACGAGGCCCCGAAATTGGAGGAGGCGAACTTTGCGCAAGCAAAAGATACACAAAAAGCTGTTGCAGAGGATATTCTGAAATTGGCTGGCAAAGCAGATATTTCAGATCTGACGGACATGCCTTTCACTCATTTGCATGTACACAGTCAATTTTCGGTACTTCAAGCCACTTCAGAGATTCCTGCCATGGTGGCTCGGGCAAAGGCTTTGGGAATGCCTGCCATCGCCATGACCGATCATGGTAATATGATGGGTGCTTTCAACTTTGTGAAGGAGGCTATGGCAAAGGATATCAAACCCATTTTGGGTTGTGAATTCAACCTTTGTCGTGACCGAAAAAATAAAAGCAATAAGGATGACGGATATCAGACTGTCTTACTTGCTAAAAATAAAGCGGGCTACCACAACCTAGCCAAATTAGCTTCATACGCCAATATTGAAGGATTTTATTACCTCCCCAGAATCGACAAAGAACTCTTACTCCAATACAAAGGCGACTTAATCGCCACCACAGGAGGACTTTGGGGAGAAATCCCATTTTTGATCTTGAACGTAGGGGAAACCCAAGCAGAAGAAGCTTTTCTCTGGTATAAAAAGCATTTTGGAGAAGATTTTTATGTAGAGCTGAATCGTCATGGAGTCCCGGAGGAAGAAAAAGTAAATGAGGTATTGTTGGAGCTTGCTCACAAATACGATGTCAGGTATTTCGCAGCAAACAATTCCTACTACACAGAGAAAACAGATGCTAAAGCTCATGATGTCCTGCTTTGTGTGAAAGACGGTGCACTCTTGGTCACACCAAAAAAATACATTGGCAAGCGTGGGCGAGAATTCCGCTATGGTTTCCCAAATGATGAATTCTATCTAAAGACACCGGAAGAGATGAAGAAACTCTTCGCAGATCTTCCCGAAGCCATCAGCTGTACTCAAGAGATTGTAGATAAGGTGGAGGCATATAAGCTTGCCAGAGAAGTTTTACTTCCGAAGTTTGATATTCCTTCGGAATTTATCCATTCCGAAGATACGGAAGATGGGGGTAAACGAGGAGAAAACGCCTATTTGCGTCACCTGACCTATGAAGGTGCGAAAAAGCGCTACAAAATAATGACTCCTGAAATCCAGGAGCGATTGGATTTTGAGCTGGCAACTGTTAAAAACACAGGATATCCTGGATACTTCTTGATCGTGCAGGATTTCATCGCAGAGGCGAGAAGAATGGGGGTTTCCGTAGGTCCAGGTCGTGGATCGGCTGCAGGATCGGCCGTAGCATATTGCACGGGGATCACCAACATTGATCCAATCGCATACAAGCTACTATTTGAGAGGTTCTTGAATCCGGATCGAATATCACTTCCTGATATTGACATTGACTTTGACGACGAAGGTCGGCAGTCAGTGATTGATTATGTGATCCGAAAATACGGCTCCAACCAAGTCGCACAGATCATTACCTATGGCACTATGGCTGCCAAGTCGGCAATCCGTGATACGGCACGAGTGCTGAATTTACCTTTGGCGGAAGCTGGAAGACTGGCAAATCTTGTTCCTGATATCAAATTGAAAGCGCTCTTTGCCTTGCAGGGAAACCGATCTGCTATTTCCGATAAACTCAAAGGTCAGGGCGAGATGATTGCCAAAGCGGACGAGCTGATCCGAATCTCAAAAGGACAAGACGAATTAGCCAAAACCATCAATCAAGCGACGATGCTTGAAGGATCAGTTCGAAATCTGGGTATCCACGCCTGTGGAGTGATTATCACTCCTGACGACATTACGAATTTTGTCCCTGTCGCTTTGGCAAAAGATTCTGAGATGGTTTGTACCCAGTTTGACAACTCCGTAGTGGAATCTGCCGGTTTGCTCAAAATGGACTTCTTGGGTTTAAAAACCCTTACCCTGATCAAAGACGCAATAAAAATTGTAAAGGAACGCCACGGAATCATCCTGGATGCAGATGAATTTCCCATCGATGACGAAAAGACCTATGAGCTATTCCAGCGAGGTGAGACCGTGGGAATCTTCCAATATGAATCTGCCGGTATGCAGAAATACATG
>JBDNIP010000409.1:0-1747 GCA_041688245.1 Algoriphagus sp. | reverse complement strand
GGAGATCACAAAAAAGCAATCGATATTTTGATTGAAGCTTTACGAACTGATCCCAATAACAATTGGGCATTGCTTCTGATGGGGCATATCTATGCGCGTTATAAACTCGATGCGGAAACAGCAATGACTTTCTTCGATCAGGTAATCAATGCCGATCCTACGAATTTCATTGCACTGAATAATATCGGTGGTGCTTTACTTCAAAACGGAAAACCTGAAATGGGTGAAAAATACCTGATGAAGGCCTATGAAATTAACCCTAATTATCCCAATATCACTTATGCCTTGGGTTTGATAGCAGAAATGAAAGGCGATATTCACCAAGCATTTGACTATTCATTCAAAGCCATCAAATCCTCAGAATCTTCCAATAATCCTGTTTATCAAAATGCATTGAAAACTGCACTGGAGTCTGCTAAAAAGATCGCTGACTCCGATACGGGAAAAGAAGAATTGGTGGATTTCATTCAGGAACTGGAAGAAAAGACAGGCAAGGAAATCCGAATTGAAAAGGATGAATCCTTAACTACGGCAGCAAAGGTTGAAATTGCCGAGACCTATAATAGGGATTATCACTTGATCAAATTTAAACCAACCTTGGCAGTAGACCACTTGATTCTTCATGAATTGATTCATATCCAATTTTATTATGAGGCTCGTCAAATTAATGAGAACAAACTTTTTACTTCCAAGAAGGATAAAATCCAAGAATTCAAGAAGCAATACACCAAAGAAATTACCGGATTGATTAAAAAGGGATACACTGCCGATCAGGTAGGCAAAATGTTTGAACACCTTTTTCATGGATTATTGCTACAACTGTTCAATGCACCAATCGATCTTTTCATTGAAGATTTGATTTACAGAAAATTCCTTGCCTTGAGACCTCATCAATTTTTGTCTCTGTATAAGTTGGGAAACGAAGCATTTGATACAGTCAATAATTCCAAGGCAGCAGATCTAGTTCCAGATGAAATTATTTCCCAATCCAACGTTTATAATGTGATAGGGGCAAGACATACAGATGATCTATTGGGGACCAAATTCGAAGAAAAGTATAAAACCACTTTAAAGGAGAAAGAATTGGTTAATGTATTTTGAGATGAGTTTTTGGAATATCGAAATGACCGAGAAGCAGGAGAAGAGTATGAATTGGTTCAGCATTGGGGTGAAGATTTAGGATTGAATTCCCTGTTTCAATTAGTTGATGAAAATAGCCATTCTAAAAACTCAGGATCTACCAAAACTGCAGAGGAATATATTTCTTCCCTAGAAAATCATTCTGAATCCTTTGATGACTATACCGAGCAGGAAGAAAAGGAAATGTCAGATTTCATGGCCACTCATCTACACAAAGATTTGAATCTGCCAGTGGCTTTTTATATGTTGAACGCACTGGAATATTTCAAGGGCTTGAGCAAGGAAAAGGTTAAAGAAATAGCTTTTGAAATAGCTTTACTTGCACAAACTGGGATTGATCCAAAGAAACAAGGGTATAGAATCAATAAAATCCCAAATAAGAAATTCTCCGGGTATAATCTTTTGGCGTATTACTATGTAAGTTGGGCGATTGCTATTCCCGAAGTACTCAATGAACTTCAGATGCCATTTGAGAAGGAATATGACTTAGCCAAATCGATATTTGGGTTGGAGATATAAAGTTGGGATAGTTTGAATTAGCTTAAAAAATAGCTTGACAACAGTAAAAATTACCATAGAATAAAGAGATTTTCTTCTAAATTACTCT
>JBDNIP010000408.1:0-6353 GCA_041688245.1 Algoriphagus sp. | reverse complement strand
TTAGCTCGAAAGGAGCTTATCAACCTTTTGAATCAATTAGAAACTGTAGAAGTAGTAGGAGAAGCAGTCAATGTAGATGACGCTAAAGAGAAAATCGAGCAATTAAATCCTGATGTGATCTTCTTGGACATTCAAATGCCGGAAAAAACAGGCTTCGATCTGTTGGAAGAACTGGACAATGTCCCGCACGTTATCTTCACGACTGCATATGATGAATATGCGCTTAAAGCTTTTCAAGTAAATGCCTTAGACTATCTACTCAAGCCAATTGAGCCTAAGCGACTTGAGGAAGCAATTATCAAACTTCAAAATAAAATAGAAGGTACTCAGAAAACAGAAGCCGGAGCCTCAAATTTCAGTTCCAAGAAATTGAATTTGGATGACCAGGTCTTTGTTAAAGACGGTGATCGCTGTTGGTTTGTGAAACTTTCTAACGTGCGACTTTTTGAATCAGACGGAAACTATATTAAAGTGTATTTTGATAATTTCAAGCCCATGATCCATAAATCTCTTAATGCGTTGGACGAGCGATTGGATGAAAAGTCGTTTTTCCGAGCAAGTAGAAAACACATCATTAATCTAGGATGGGTGGATGGTATTGAGCCTTGGTTTAATGGAGGGCTGGTGGTCACACTTCGGGGGGGTGATAAAATTGAAGTGAGTAGAAGACAAGCAGCCAGATTCAAGGAAATGATGAGCCTTTGATATTTTCATATCTATAAAAAAGCATTTGATATCCAAAATAAATTCCCTGTTTAGGCTTTATTTATGAAAATCTAGCTGAATTTTAATAAAAGCATCAAATTTTAACCACTATTACCCCAAAATGAAAGAAGAGCGGATATTAATTGTCGAAGACGACATTGGCATTGCAGAAAATATTCAAGAAATACTTGAGCTATTAGGATATGTGAATATTGATATTGCAAACTCTGCCAATCAATGTATTAAAGTCATTAAAAAATATTATCCTGATTTGATATTCATGGATATCAAACTCAAAGGCGACAAAGATGGAATCGAACTTGGTGAGATCGTCAAACAAATGGTAGATGCTCCGCTTGTTTATGTCACTTCTTACTCCGACCCTACAATAATCGAACGGGCAAAACGTGTCAATCCTGCCGGATTTATTGTTAAGCCTTTCAATACAAATGATATTCATGCAATTGTAGAAATCGTACTCTATAACAAAAAAACAAAGCCAAGTGCTGAAGTTTCAATTGTGAAAAGCGCTACAGACAGCTCATTCTTAGTCGATGATGCAGTCTTTATCAAAGCCGATAATGCTTTTGAAAAGGTCCCTTACAGTGGACTTTACTATGTGGAGGCAAATGGAAACATGGTGACTATCTATTCTAAAAACAGAGATTACAGTATTCGGAAGTCAATGAAAGAAATTGAGGAAATTCTTCCTTCGCATATTTTTCTTCGAGTTCAAAAATCATTTATTGTAAATCTTCAACAAATTGAAAGTTTTAATACCAAGGAGATCTCATTAATGACTGGAGCGGTTGTGCAGGTAGGAAGGCAATATTACAATAGCTTTTTAGCAAAATTGAATACCATCACAGAAAGTTAATAAAAAGAAAGAGGTGGATTTTATCCACCTCTTTTGCTTGATCAAATAATCAACCGAATTAACCTGTACAAGTAATTTCAAGTCCATCGAAGGCAAAAATCTCCTCCCTAATTGGACTTATTTTTTTACTGCCCCTCTTAATTCAGACGTTGAAGCAAGGTCACTGCACCGATCCCGGTAGCTGGTCTGGCATCCTCAAATTGTGCAGTTCGTTCTGTGGTTCTTATCTCTTGATTTGCCATAAAGACAATCGTCAATGCCAGTAATAATCCTAATCCTGCACAAATATTTTTCTGAGTAAATAATGAAGTAGTCATGGCTGTAATAAGTTGGTTTAGATTTCTGTGCTACCTATTCCAAAAAACGTCCCATTTTTATATTAGATTGTTATTCAGTTACTTGATGAAATAATTAAAAATTTACTGTCCGCTTTCGAACAGGATTCATCCAACTTCGAACAATCAGCTCAAGGTAAAAGCACTACAGTGATTAGCTATTTTAGCAAAAGAAAAAATCTTTAAACCAAAAGATAAAACGAAGAAGGCTCCACGAGGAACCTTCTTTGTTTTTGACGTAAATGATTGAATCAGAGCAGTTCATTTGCGAGATTTGCCAATTCGGATCGCTCACCTTTTTCAAGTTTAATGTGTGCATAAAGCGGATGATCTTTTGCTCTATCTATTAAATAGGATAAGCCATTGGACTGAGAGTCCAAGTAAGGCGTGTCAATCTGAAAGACATCCCCAGTAAATATTATCTTGGTATTGTCACCAGCCCTAGATATGATGGTTTTGATCTCATGAGGGGTAAGATTCTGAGCCTCATCTACAATAAAGAAAATGTTAGAAAGCGATCTTCCCCGAATATAAGCCAGTGGTTGAATCACTAACTTCTCCTGATGAACCATTTCGGTAATTTTCTGAAACTCTTTATCTGTCTCTTTATACTGATTTTGGATAAACTTCAGATTGTCCCAAAGTGGCTCCATATAGGGGTTGAGCTTGGACTTGATATCACCCGGAAGGAATCCTATGTCTTTATTACTAAGCGGTACAACTGGTCTTGCCAGGAAAATCTGCTTGTATTCTCTGCGCTGCTCCAGCGCTCCTGCTAGTGCCAGCAAAGTTTTACCTGTCCCGGCTACACCTTGGACCGATACCAGTTTGATATTAGGATCCATGATTGCATGGAGTGCGAAAGCCTGCTCCGCATTTTTCGGTTTGATATTGTAAGCCAATCGCTTATCAACTCGCTCAAGAATATTTTCTTGAGAATTGTAATATGATAAGACAGAGTTTTTATCCGAACGAAGAATGTAGAAGGCATTCCCCTTACGCTTTTGAGTATCCAAGACAGCTTTAGCCTCTACATACCCTTTATCATAAAGTGTATTGATACTTGCGATAGGCACATTATCCATTACATACTTACCTGTATGCTCGAGTTCGCCAATATTTTTGATTTTGCCAGTCTCATAGTCTTCCGCATAGATATCCAAAGATTTTGCTTTCAGTCGCAAATTGATGTCTTTACTGACCAGAATCACTCTTCGATCCTTCTCAAATTGCTTGAGGTATAAAGCTGCATTCAAGATTTTGTGATCATTTTTTTCTTCGCCAAAGATCTCGTTGGCATTGAACTGATTATCCGGATTCATCAGAACTCGAAAATTACCTTTCCCCTTTCCATTCAGGGGTGTCCAATTATGAATCATGTGATCGTTCGAAAGCTTGTCCAATAATCGAATAAACTCTCTTGCCTCAAAATTATTAGTATCATTACCTTTTTTGAACTGATCAAGCTCCTCTAACACCGTGATCGGAATGACTACGTCGTGCTCGGCAAAATTCATAATAGAGTTATGTGTATAGAGGATTACAGAAGTATCCAGCACAAAGATCTTCCGATCATTTTGAGATGTAGCTCTAGGCATACGTAGGGTTTTGGATTGGTACTTATTAACTTTTTTTATAAAAATATCAGAGTTATAACAGCTATTTCTATGATAATTTATGGTTAACGAACTGATGAAAATCTTAGAAACTTGAGAATCAATTAAATAAAAAAAGGGGAAGTTTAAAACTTCCCCTTTTTGTTTGGACGCTTACGCCTAATCCAACAATGCAGTAATATCATCTCGTCCCAGACTCTTCATAAAGCTTTCCTCAGTATTAATCAGCTCACCTGCCAGTGCAAGTTTTCTACTTTGCAAAGCCATAATTTTCTCTTCCACCGAACCTCTACTGATGAATTTGTAGATGATGACTTTATTTTGTTGTCCGATTCGGTGCGCCCTATCAATCGCCTGAGCTTCGACTGCAGGATTCCACCATGGATCCAGTAAGAAGACATATTCAGCTTTGGTCAGGTTCAATCCTACACCTCCAGCCTTTAAAGAAATCAAAAACACCTTAATTTCCTCTTGTTCCTGGAATTTTTCTACTTGTGCCTGACGGTCTTTGGTAGCTCCGTCCAAGTATGCATATGGAATACCTTCCTTTTCCAGATATTCTTTTACTATGGCAAGATGGCGAACAAATTGACTGAAAACCAAAACTTTATGCCCTTCCGAAATAGTAGATTGCAACATGTAAGTTACATCCTCCAATTTGCCTGAATCTCCTTCATAGTCATCTCTGACTAATTTAGGATGATTTGCAATCTGCCGCAATTGAGTCAAGCCTCGGAGTAGGGTAAACTGCTGATTATTCCTTCCAGTGGACTGAATGTCGGAGATGATTTTCTCTCGGTAATAGTTCTTTACCTCCTCATAGACTTCCTCTTGGGCCGCAGTCATGTCAGAATATTTTACATTGATGATCTTCTCCGGAAGGTCAGTGGCCACTTGTGATTTAAGCCTTCTTAGAATAAAAGGCTTGATCATCGCATTCAACTTAATTGCCTTATCCTTATCATCCTGTTTTTCAATGGGGAGCAGAAACTGCTTTTTGAAGGAGCTCTGATTCCCTAGTAATCCTGGATTAATAAAATTCATTTGAGACCAGAGGTCCATTGTGCCATTCTCAACTGGAGTACCAGTTAAGATCAGTTTTTGCTTACTTTTCAACTGCATGACGGCAGCAGATATATTACTCGAGGGATTCTTGATCGCTTGAGATTCATCAAGGATTATGTAATTGAAGAAAAACTCTTTCAGCACATCAATGTCTAACCTAGTGATTCCGTAAGAGGTTAACACTAAATCATATTCCCCAAATCTCCAAGGATCTTTGATCCGCTGACTTCCGGAATACACCAAAATCTTCAGCTCTGGAGTAAATTTTTTAGCCTCTAGTTCCCAATTGTAAATCAGTGAAGTTGGCATCACAAGCAATGAAGTAAAAGTAGGATTCTTCTCTTTTTCATAAGCCAATAAAGCCAACGTTTGAACGGTTTTGCCCAATCCCATATCATCCGCTAAGCACCCACCAAACTTGAACTCATTTAAAAACCTAAGCCAGTTATATCCCCCGTGTTGGTAAGGGCGAAGTGTCCCTACAAATGAAGCGGGCAACTCATACTCCTCTATGGCCTCAAAATCTCTAAGGCGCTCTAACTTGCGACTCAGCGTGACATGAATCAGATTTCCAGCCTCCATCTCTTGCGCAAGCGCTAAATGATGCTTACGAAGTACCATGACATCTTCCGAACCTCGGTCTTCCATGAAATTAAAAAGCTCTGAATAATCCACAAACCAAGAGGAAGGAATAACTGCTATCTCTCCATTTGGCAATTCAAATTCTGTTTTCCCTTGAAGTAGCAGTTTCCTTAGTTTGGCAAAAGGAACTAAATAAAGTCCAAACTTGATCAGTGCTTTTACATCAAACCAATCTATATTTTCTTTGACTTCAATAGAAATCTGAGCCCTGCCAATGTGATAAACTTTTCCTTTTGGATTTGATTTCTGTTTAATTTTGATTTGCTCGGTATCAAAGAAATCTTCCTGTGACCCGATCCATTCGAAAGCTTCGGTTTTTAGCAGGGATATTTTACCCATTTTAAAGTCAACCCCTTTATCACGAAGGATTTTTATGTATGCCTTCTCTTTCTGGGTACTTCGAATAGTTTTATAAAAAGTATATTGGTCATTATTTTCCTGCAAACGAATAGTATTACCCAATAACTCTCCACTTAGCGTTTGCACTGGGAAATCGTACTCTCCATATTTGAATCGGAGCTCGAGGACCATTTTATCTTCTTCAATTCGCTCCCCATCTACCCCAAATAAATCCTTTCCAGAATTCCCGGGAAGTTCGCTTATGACCAAGTAAACTTGCGGCGTCCCTCGCTCGATATTGATATCAAAACCTTTGGCTGTGACATCGAACTGAGCGATCAGATTGCTCATAAATCCTCGATAGTAACTTGGCTCTATTCGCTTGTCGATTACGATGAACTTCTTGTTTAAAAAGGGCTTTAGCTTCTTACCATCAATACCTTTCTCAAATTGAAAAAGCTGACCATTCACTACTAGCCAAGCTGGTTCATTACAGACCAAGTAGCCATTTTTATATTGCCAATCGAGTTTTTCTCCCTTGAACTTAATCGAGGGCCAATAATGTGTATCTTCCTCATTTTTATGAAAATGAAAATGCACAGTAGCTCGCTCTGCGTTGACGGTAATCTCATTTCCAATAGGGTTCCCATCACTTCGCATTTCAAAAAGCTGCTTACCAATAAGTAGCGGCATAATTTGGGCTAGCTTTTTTTCTATTACCTTTTCAAGCGCAACCTGTATTTTTTTATCCTCTGTCTTTGGATCAAAGATTTT
>JBDNIP010000407.1:0-1208 GCA_041688245.1 Algoriphagus sp. | reverse complement strand
CCGTATAAAACTTCCACTGCTTTGATATTGGATAGTGGGTATTGTCTGGAAATGTATGCCAAATTCAACCACAGATCATTTTCTTCTACACCATCTATCATAAATAATGTTCGCTCTGTATTTTCTTGGCGGAAGCCAAGTTGGTATATATTGGCATATGTAAAAGAAAATGTTTTGCTGATGTCAAATCCCGGTAAATCGTTTAATACATCAACCAAATCTACATATCCTCGATCCATGATTTCCTCCTGCGTGACAACTTTTACTGAGGCAGGAGCAGTATTTAAATCTTCAGACTTTTTAGATACTGAACTCACTGTAACTCCTATGTTTTCTCTTTTTACCTGATCGAATATTAGATTGAATACTATATTCCTATAACTGTGAACGAATTTGCTGTTACTCACTACAATCTGTTTAATATACTCTTGAGCATCCTGTGTCATATCCTCTACTATAGCGGTCAGAGCCAACAATTCTCTGGCTTTATTCAACTCGTTAGAGGTTGCAAAACCTTGATTTTTTACACAATTTTCTAGACTTTTTTTAACACTCTCAAAATCACCTATTTCATACCGATCTTTACTTCGTTCTAGTGTAATACTTGAGCAATTTCCTATTTGCGCGATTGAAGCTGTCACACTAAAAAGAAATAGAAATATGATTACAGTTAGTATTTTTTTCATTAGTCAGTATGCTGATTATATAGTTTTAATTCTTTTGAAGAAGTCCTTCAATAGCTAAGGGCCAAATCTTTAGGCTTCTATCATTACTTATCGAATAGGCTAATTTTTTTTCTGGGTCGATCACAAACCCAGTGATCCAGCTTTTATGCTTCGGGAAGCTGATTCTGGAAGATATGCTTGTAGAAAAAGGAAGATCTCGGTCCAAAACATAGATGTAAATACCTCCGTCAAAACCTGTACTCAACATTAATTCAGTATTGTGTGTGTAGGGGATAATTTTCAGATTACTTACCTTTGATTTATGAATGGAGAAGGTTTCTATCAGGTTTTCTTTGCCAGCGCAATCAATAGCTACAAGCTGACCTCCAATCAAACCAAGCACCCATTTTCCATGTAGGTTGGACCAAGTAATACTGCTGATCTCGCTTGGTGCTGTGAATAATAATCTTTTATCATTCATAATAATGCTTGAATTATAAAATTCCTTTCCTTCTGCCCAGGCTATGATATCTCCCTTAATAT
>JBDNIP010000406.1:0-4556 GCA_041688245.1 Algoriphagus sp. | reverse complement strand
CCAAGGAATCAAAGGATTTGCAAAGGGAAAGTGAGTTTTATGTGCTGCCTACAAAACCCGAACTGTAGCGAGCACCAGAGGTGCATTTTGCTTGTAGCATCAAGAATAATAATGATTCCGGGTTTTGGCCAAAGCGATTTCAATCGAGAATTAATCTACCGCCAAAACGAATGGAAGGTATTTTTTCATCAAATCCTATGAAATCCAAATGATAAATACCCAAATTCAAATACCCGTCCCATAGCGACGATATATGGGTAGCTCGGGTGAGGTACGAAGCCCGAGGTAAATGGTATCGTTAGATTTTTTATTTTGGCGTAATAAGTGTCAGCCGGGAATTAATCTACCGCCAAAACAGGTTGATTTCAATTGATTTTTTCAGAGAGAATTTCAAGTACCTCAATTGCCAATAAGTCAATCAATATTATTGCAAAACCTTAACGGTAACCAACAACTGACCGAAATGTCGCTGTGTATGCTCGCCAGCATGGAAGACTAATCCAGCAATTGTTGAAGGTAATTGAGCTCTTCCGACTCCTCGGAAATCTGTAAGCGTGCTCGGATCAATTTTAGATACAAAATTTAAAAATTCAGCAACTTGTCGGTCTAAACGTTCTACAAGAATTTCTGTGCTCAACTTGCTACTTACCATTCCTTCCTGTTTCAAATAGTCAAGCTGTTGCAGGTTTAAACTTTCTGCCTTGGCATAAGTAGCCATACGATCCAGTACTCCGGTAATATGCTGGAGATGGAAAGCTGGACTTGCCAATCCGGCAGGTCTTTCCCAAAGTAAATCAGAAGGAAAATTCTTCATCAATTGGTGGATTTCCTCCTGAGCCTGCAAGAGCGCATGAACTACTGGTTGTAATTCTGGCGGGTAGCCATTGATCGGCCCTCTCAGCCAAACTTCGGGTTGATTCGTCATAGAAGTGAATTTACGCAGGAATGAAGAAGGGAAACGATTTCGCTTGGTGGAAATTGAAGAAAGTAGTCTGCTTTCATAGCGTAAAGCAAGGTAGGAGGAATGGAAAATACTTGGGGTGATATACTAATCTTTCATGGCGGTAATTGATATGCTATTACCTTGGGGTCTTTGACTTTCAAAGACTCAGTCATTCGAATTTCCTCGTATATAATAATTTTTGTATCTTCTGTGCTTAGCTAAATCTTAAATAAATCGAACCATAGAGAAATTTGAAATCATGGATAAAATTCTGAGGGAATTTGAAGATTTGAGGAACAGTCAGATCTCTGTTTTAAAAAAAATATCAAAGATAGAAGCTGATAATATAAATCTAGGTGTGGGGCTTCTGGAGAAGAAGCTACCTGAAATGTGGCAGAATGTAGATAGCAATCTCAACTTAGTTTCTGCATTGGAGGAGGAGTTTCAAACATATCGAGATAAATTTTATACCGATACTAACATCAAGGCTTTACAAGAGGCCAGAGATTAAATAGAGAAAATAGAATTGGTCTGCCTTCAAAACAGGTGAAAGGTATTTTTTTACCGCAAAGGGATCAAAGGATTTGCAAAGGGAAAGAAAATTTTTCATTCTGCTTACAAAACCCGAACTGTAGCAAGCACCAGAGGTGCATTTTGCTTGTAGCATCAAGAATAATAATGATTCCGGGTTTTGGCCGAAGCGATGTCAATCGAGCATTAATCTACCGCCAAAACGAGTAAAAGGTATTTTTTTCACCGCCAAGGACGCAGAGGATTAACAAAAGATCGCAAAGGAGAAATAAGTTTAAAATGATGAATTCTGAATGTGGAATTTCTAATTAGAAAGAACAGGATACCAATCAAATATGCTCGGAGGATGATTTTTTTATCACACCTAGTTCACACAGGTTTTTAAATGATATCTGAATTTAGAATCGTCCTGTAGGAACGATATGTGGGTAGAAACAAGAATCGTTTCAATTCCGGGTTTTGGCCAAAACGGTGTCAATCGAGAATTAATCTACCGCCAAAACGGGAGGGTTATTTTTTTTACCGCCAAGGGATCAAAGGATTCACAAAGGGAAAGAAAATTTTTCATTCTGCCTACAAAACCCGAACTGTAGCAAGCACCAGAGGTGCATTTTGCTTGTAGCATCAAGAATAATAATAATTCCGGGTTTTGGCCGAAGCGATTTCAATCGAGAATTAATCTACCGCCAAAACAGGTTGATTTCAATTGATTTTTTTTCTGCGAATCTGCACAATTACATGGGAGAGTGATTTTATTTTGTGGTGATGTAAACCGAGCCGGGGCATCCGATCCATTGGGATACCGACTAGGGTAGGGCATCCAGTCTTTGGGCACACATACCCAAGCAGGAAATAATTAAGATTTTAATAAATAGGAAGTCAGTAACCCGACTCCCATGGCAATCCCGAAACTCATCAAGGTACCGATCAGGACATATTCGGTTAATTTGCGCTCTTTGGATTTCCGAAGGTCGCCAAATCGAAATATGGACTTTGCAGCGATCAGGAAACCCACAGCTTCCCAATGGTTGGTGAGGATAAATGCAAAAACAAAAAGCCGCTCCAAAATCCCGATGTACTTTCCGGCGTTGGCTAAAGATTGGTTGAGGTCCTGCTCGATAGCACTAGTCCATTTTTTCAATAAATTAGCCAAAAGAATTCCTGCTGGCTCTGTCAGAAATAGCACCGCCAATACTAAAATCAGCGTATTGGGGTTTTGCAAAAGGGCTTCAATTCCTAAATCCGGTTTTTCCCAAATCCACCAAATAACCAAAATACTGATTAAATGCAGTACCTGATCGATTACAAACCAACGTGACTTTGTTTTCTTGGTTTGGCGATAGAGTTTCAAGAGGTCGATCAGCCCGTGACTGAGTGTGAGTCCCAAAATTACCCACCAATAATTCGTGTCCCAAAGAAGAAGTGCAAGTAAACCCGCATGAATAAGCAGATGGAAATAGAATGCTGGTGATTTGATTTTTTTAGCTTCTTTGGATTCTATCCAAGCGGTAGGCTGCAGGAAAAAATCTCCTAACAGATGAGCCAGCAAAAGTTTTAATAAGAGAATCATTTCAAACAGGAATTAAGCTTAGCTCTAAAGATTGCTTCCATATCAGCAATTTCCGCAACATTTGCAGCTTTAAACCGCTTGCTGATCGCATTTTGTCCTATGCCCAATAGCTTACCCAATTCAGTTTGGTTTCGAGCTGGATTTTTGAGGATTTCGATTAGAAGTTCCCCCGATGAAATTGACCAGGAATCCATCTGAATGGAGGCCAGTCTGAGGATCAGGTTGATTTCCCGGTCAAAATCCGGCCATGGAGAAGCTACTGCCAACTGATTGCCCTCGCTTTTCAGCGTTTCAAATCGCTCGCCCGATCGAATAAAAGCAGGTCCGTTACTTTCTGTAATTTGGTCAGAAGTATAGGTTTTTTCTCCGATTCCGATGGCCAAGCGCACATCCACAGGAGAGGTTCGTTTGCTTTGATCCGAATTTGCGAGGCTTTTCATCAATGCTTTAATCTGCAAAGTAGCCAAAAGGCTATTTTGAGGTTCGGATATTTCCAACTGGAAACTGTCTCCACGGAAGATCTCCCAGGTTTTTGGACTGGAACCCCAAGTTGAAAATAGAGATTTCAGCGGCAAAATCCAGATTTCGGGAGATTCCAGCTTACGGGAATCGACAATATCGCCAGTCAGAATAGCTATCATATATGAAATATCACCATTTACGGTGATAAATCAAATTATCACCATTTACGGTGATATTCTGGAATAGTAGGGATTATGGTGATAGTTGCGGAGGCAAGGAACAACTGATATATCTCCAAAACGAATGGAAGGCATTTTTTTTACCACCAAGGGATCAAATGATTCACAAAGGGAAAGTGAGTTTTATATGCTGCCTGTAAAGTGAGAATTGTAGCGAGCACCAGAGGTGTATTTTGCTTGTAGCATCAAGAATAATAATAATTCCGGGTTTTGGTCAAAGCGATTTCAATCAAGAATTAATCTACCGCCAAAACGAGTAAAAGGTATTTTTTTTACCGCCAAGGACGCAGAGGCTTAACAAAAAATCGCAAAGGAGAAATAAGTTTAAAATGATGAATTCTGAATGTGGAATTTCTAATTAAAAAGAACAGGATACCAATCAAATATGCTTGGAGGATGATTTTTTTACCACACCTAGTTCATACAGGTTTTTAAATTATATCTGAATTTAGAATCGTCCTGTAGGAACGATATGTGGGTAGAAACAAGAATGTTTCAATTCCGGGTTTTGGCCAAAGCGATTTCAATCGAGAATTAATCTACCGCCAAAACGGGAGGGTGATTTTTTTTACCACAAAGGGATCAAAGGATTCACAAAGGGAAAGTGAGTTTTATATGCTGCCTGTAAAGTGAGAATTGTAGCGAGCACCAGAGGTGTATTTTGCTTGTAGCATCAAGAATCGTTTCAATTCCGGGTTTTGGCCAGAAGGATTTCAATAAAGAATTAATCTACCGCCAAAACGGGAGGGTGATTTTTTTTACCGCCAAGGACGCAGAGGATTAACAAAAGATCGCAAAGGAGAAATAAGTT
>JBDNIP010000405.1:0-3046 GCA_041688245.1 Algoriphagus sp. | reverse complement strand
TATACGAAGTTTGCCGGAATCATAAACTGATATCCTTGAATAGTCTTAGCAAATCCAACTACTGCACTTTTCTGAATTACTGTGATATTCTGAGTATTTTCAGAGGATTGCTTTAGTACATCTGCCTGCTTGATGGCTTGATAAGGCGATGCCCATGCGCCGCCACCTGTACTCCCAAATCCAAAGTAAGAGTTATCAGGAACTCTTCCATTTTGTCCTAACCAATCAGTTTGAAACCGAGGATCAGAAGCATTCAAATACCAGACCTCACGTCCAAATGTATTCCAGGCTCGCGAAAGATTAGTCACGTAGCCACGATGTCTGGACTCCAGACCTGTGATCAGAAACTGAATTTGTTCCGCTGAGGCATTATTTGCTACGCTTCCAACTGAGGGGTTATTTGGATCTTGAATTTCATCAAGCTCAAGTGGATTACAGCTGAACAGCAAGCCGGCTGTCATTAGCGCAAATCCTATGTTTTTAGCTATATTTTTCATGATTGTGACGATTAAAAGTCAATAGTTAAGTGAAAAAAGATCCTTCTTGGCGTAGGATATGGAGCAATATCCACGTTGTTCGCTACCGACTGAGCTCCAAACGTAGAAGTCTCAGGATCGTATCCATCATATTTTGTAAATAAAAATGCATTATTGACCGATGAACCTACCCGTACATTTTGGACGGAATTTCCAAACCACTGAGATATCGTAGTCTTAGGAACAGTGTAATAAAGACCAATTTCCCTCACCTTGACAAAAGTAGCATCTTGAACCCATCTTCCTGCATTGTTATAAGGCGCTGGATCTCGCTGGCGACCATTTGGTATTCCGTCACCATTGTCATCACCAAACCAACCGTTGGTAGTACCTCCACCGTCACTCAAGAAGGAGGTCAAGTTGATATTGTCTCCACCTTGTCTCCAATCTACCAAAAACGAAAATTCAATGCCTTTGTAAATATTGAATGAGTTAGTAAATGAAAGATTGAAATCCGGCTGAGCATCACCCAAGATTGTAAATCCACCTGGGTTGGCAGGATCAGCCGGCGTACCAACAATAGTCGTAGGAGAATAGCCTTCTGCATAAAGGAAAGTACCCAAACCTGAACCAAAACCACCTGCTATGTAAAGTGGAATACCCAATTTGGTCATTTCGATATCATTCTGCCAGTAAAGAATCCGTGAAAACCAACGGAAATTTGATTTCTCGACGATCGTTCCTGAAAGTCCCAATTCCAATCCTCTATTCTGAAGTTCGGCCTCATTACTTGCAATGCTATTTACTCCGGTAGATGGAGCAAGAGTTAGATTCTGGAGGTTGTTCTGTGTGTTTTTGATATAATAAGTAGCCTCAAGGCTTATCCTATTATTAAAGAAACCTGCATCTACTCCAAATTCCAATTCAGTGGCAGTCTCTGGCTGGATGGCCGTATTACCAATGGAGGTAGCCACAGTCGAGCCAAGAAGTCCACCAATATTTGTTCCTCCAAGCGGGGTAAACGTGGCACCAAACCCTACTGGGCCAGCTGTCTCACCATAAGCGATACGCGGCTTCAATTGGGATATTATAGAGCTTGTCCAAAAATCAAAATTAGTTAGATTGATCGCCATACTTGCTCTTGGGAATGCATAAAATTTATCCTTATCACCATTAAGTGTAGACTTATCCCATCTGATTCCCAATGTTCCTATGATTTTGTCTTCCCAATTGGCTTCCTGCTGAAGGAAAATACCTGCTTCCTGGATTTTGCTGACAAACTGCTGGTTAATTTCCTGAACGGCTGCCTGCTGTAAATTTCTTTGTCCCGGTACCAATCCTCTACCTCTATTGAATAGGGAACTATTGTCAAAATCCAATCTTACCAATCCAGCCTGAGAATTCATATTTACACTACCTAGATTCCAGTTGTATACCAAAGCAGCTTGGAAGTTAGTGTTGAAGCTTTCCTGCTTTCCAACCAAGACATCACCTGGGTTTGCTGATCCACTCTGGAACTGCAAAAACTCAGGAAGATAAACTTGCGAAGAGTTTTGGAGAAAATCCAATCCACCTGATACCTGTGCTCTTAAGAAGCTGTTAGGTCTTTTCAATAGATCAATATCCAATGTAAAAGCTTGGATAAATCGATTGACCTCAGAGCTGTTTTCTGCATTGTCAGTTACTGAAACTGGATTTTCTGAGAAGTATGGATTGAGAGGGTAAGTTCCGTCTTCGTTTCTTCTCAAATCATAATAATTTGGCACATAAGCGAGACTATATCCGATACTGGCTCCAGAGTTGTTTTGATTTCCAGTAAATCCACGCTCGGTATTTGATCGGACGTAATTTGAAGAAACTCCCAATCGGATCTTATTGCTGATTTTATGATCGATATTAGCTCGGATGGAATATCTGTCAAATCCGGTATTCTTTACTGTACCGTCCTCTGAGGTGATACCACCAGAGACGAAGAATTTGGTTTTTTCATTACCTCCCGACACATTGATTCGGGTGTTCAGCAACAATGCGCTGTTATTGTAGAAGTAATCTTCATAGTCAATGAAGTTACCTGTAGCTTCAGCCGATCTGAATCTTTCCAGTTCGGTTGATCTCCTGGCTTCAGGAAAGAACACATTAATTTTATCCTCACTCCAGTTATCCACTCCTAGTAATCTAAGCGGCTCTGCGAAGCCCACGTCTTGAGATACGGAAACTGTAGTTCTGCCTGCTACACCCCTTTTGGTGGTGATGATAATTACACCTGCGTTTGCACGTGTACCATAGATCGCCGCTGCGGACGGTCCTTTTAGCACTTCGATATTTTCAATATCTGCAGGATTGATATCAGCGAGTCGGTTAGCGCCATCATCCTGATTTGCTCCACCGGCACCTGAGACTGTTGCTCGCCCGGTTCGCTGGGAAGCATTATTAATATAAACGCCATCGACAATAATCAGTGGCTGTGAGGCGCCTTGCAAACTCGAAATACCTCGCAATTGAATCGAAATACCTCCTCCTGGAGCACCCCCATTGGATCGGATCGTAGCACCGGCTACTTTTCCATAAAG
>JBDNIP010000404.1:0-2201 GCA_041688245.1 Algoriphagus sp. | reverse complement strand
TCTCCGCCTAGAAATTCTGATATCAATGCTTTCTCCCGCTGTCCCGCTCCACGGAATTTCAGCACATATTTAAAACCATCGTCAGCATCTGCCAATGCCGGAAGTGAGCCCCCTTCGCGCAGCGGCATGATGTAGCGGGTCACATTGACGGTACGAAGTTTGAAATGTTTATCCATGATTTTCAGGTTGAAAATTATCCATTTCTCCGTAAATTATTTCAAAGGAATCGAAAAACTTCGGGAATGAAATGGAGTAATTTGTTTTCAGTATTAATGCCATCACCTAATTCTAATTTAAAAGTCAGATTTATGAAATTTCCTCACATGAAGTATTTCCTTACTCTATCCCTTTTTCTAAGCTTTTCTTACTCCAAAAGTATGGCTCAATCATCCTCCGACCGAAAAGAAATCACGCAGGTGGTGCAGCTTTATTTTGATGGGATGATGGAGCGTGATCGCAAGAAACTCGATCAGGCATTTCTCTCTGAGGCCAGACTGATCGGATTCAGAGGCGATGAGCTTACAATCACTTCTTATAAAACTTGGGCTATAGGTACTTCAAGAGGAGAACCTCGCAACCCCCATTTGCATAAAAATGAATTAGTTAGTATCCGGATCCAAGGAAACGCAGCGATAGCTGAAACTGAATTGTATTGGCCTGGGATTTATTACTATGACTTCTTAACCTTGGTAAAGGTTGGTCAATCCTGGAAAATCGTGAATAAAAGTTGGTCTGAAAAAAAACTTTAGGCACTCAGGTTTAGTAATTTTTGGTGAATTTTGAGTACCTGAGGAATTAATGGCTTATTGTCTACGTTTTTGATCACAAAATCAGCAAGTTCATTTTTTCTTTCATCAGGTAATTGTTGATCTATGATTTGATTGATCTGTTCCTCATTTCGATGTGTGTCTCGCATCATTACTCTACTAACTCGAATCCGTAACGGCGCACTCACATTGATTACATAATCCAGTTTCTTTTCACCTTCAGTTTCAAAAATTAAGGCAGCTTCTTTTAAAACATATAAAGTGGCTTGGTCATTAGCCCAAGAGGTAAAATCGACAGCGACCGCAGGGTGTACTAAGTGATTCATCTTTGCCACATTTTCTGGATTTGAAAAAACTATTTTTGCTAAAAACGCTCGATTAAGCTCTCCTGATTTCAAATAGCTTTCCTTACCAAAGAGTTCTTTGATTCCATTTTTGAGCAGGACATCTTCATTCATTAACCATTTTGCTCGATCATCGGCAGAATAAATAGGAACACCGAGAATCGAAAAAATCTTTGCTACTATAGATTTCCCAGAACCGATTCCGCCAGTAATACCGACTGTGAATGGTCTATTAATTTTCATAACGAAGTTTCAAAATCGCTGGAGAGACTTTGACCTGATCCAAGAATTTGGGTAAGGTGCGCACTTCTACAGTAATAGAGCTATCAGTTTTATCACGTTTTGAATAGTCTAGAATCGCTTCAAATTCTAATTTCTTCAACTCTTCCACGTTTCTTTCATCTATCAAATAATCCATAATTATGGTGACTTCTTCATTATCAAGTGATACAGTTCTCGGAAAATTTATCTTTTTGATTTTTAGGCGCTTATTTCCTTCCAGAAATGCCACAACATCAACAGATACATTTACGGTTTGTTCTTTACTAATCATCAAGTTGGCTATTGATTTAGGGAATACCACCATAACATCTTTTGAAAAGTCACCATCGATTTTTTGAGCATCAATTTTAATTAAGATACCTGATTTCATTTCAGCTAAAACCTTACTGGGTCCGGTAATTGAAATTTCAGACGGAGAAAAATTTGGTTGTGAGAGCATTCGGTAATTTTTCGCTAAGGAAAAGCTAGTGCTATCTGGAACAACAGTAACTATTATAGTCTGAATCTTATCAATTTCAAACTTCAGCGAATCATCCAGAATAGAAATGATTGATGTAGGCCCTAAAAACTCTCCTAGTTCTCGTCTGAAATCAGAAGTTTGAATAAATTTTTTTGAAGCTGGATTTTGAAGTTCAACAATAAAAGGGGGAGTAGTCAGCTTGAAATATTTCCGAAGTAAGTCCCAGCCATTTCCTTTAATCTCTATTTGGATTTGATCTGGCTCTTTTTCCACCGCTATATACAGTGTCCGATCATAGCTCAAGGATATTGGGAAATCAACCACAGTAGTATAATCGTCCTTATTGAG
>JBDNIP010000403.1:0-11494 GCA_041688245.1 Algoriphagus sp. | reverse complement strand
CATCCCTGATCATATAAGTCAGCTGTATCTAGAAAATTGATTCCTCCGGAAATAGCCGCTTCAATGACAGACTTTAAGTTAGCCTTTTCAGGTCTTAACGACATATATCCCAGTGCTATCTCGCTGAGTTTAACTTGAGATCGTGTCAAGAGCCTATACTTCATGTAAACAAAATCCAGATTTTCTGCATCTTATCAAAAATTTCTGGGGTTATACTAAGTTTAAATTTTTATTAATACTTCAAAATAAGGCCAATCATTCTTTAATCCTTATGTTTGAACGCTCAAACCTATAAAAATGAAAAGAATTGCAGTTTTTACTTCAGGCGGAGATAGCCCAGGAATGAATGCATGTGTTCGTGCGGTAGTACGTACAGCTGTATTCAAAGGACTTGAAGTTTATGGTATTTACAGAGGTTACGAAGGAATGATTGATGGTGACATCAGAAAATTGCATTCTCATTCGGTCAGTAATATTGTCCAGCGTGGCGGCACAATTCTCAAATCTGCTCGATCAGTAGGTTTTCGAACTCCTGAGGGAAGAAGGAAAGCTTATGAAAATTTAATGGAATTAGAAATTGAGGGTATAATAGCCATTGGAGGTGATGGGACGTTCGCAGGTGCAAAAATTTTTTTTGAGGAATATGGTATCCCAACGGTAGGCTGTCCGGGAACGATCGACAACGACTTGTATGGAACTGACTATACTATTGGTTTTGATACCGCTGTAAATACTGCTTTGGAAGCAATTGATAAAATCCGCGATACTGCTGCGGCGCATGATCGGATTTTCTTCGTCGAAGTAATGGGACGAGATTCGGGATTTATTGCAGTAGAATGTGGAATAGGAGGAGGAGCAAAATTTGTAATGGTACCAGAAACTAAAATGGACGTAGACTTGATCGTCAGATCGTTTGAGAAGCTCCGGAAAACCAAATCATCAAGTATTATCGTAGTTGCCGAAGGTGATGATGAAGGCAATGCAGAAATAGTCATGCAACGAGTCAAAGAGAAAATCAAGGACAAAA
Organism: Algoriphagus sp.; assembly: GCA_041688245.1. Lineage (GTDB taxonomy): Bacteria > Bacteroidota > Bacteroidia > Cytophagales > Cyclobacteriaceae > Algoriphagus. The sequence goes on along the minus strand of JBDNIP010000403.1, from coordinate 10,467 downwards.
ACAAGGAATTCAAAGTAACCACACTGGGACATATTCAACGTGGGGGAAGTCCTACTGCAAGAGATCGTGTCTTAGCCAGCAGATGTGGAATGTCGGCTGTGGAAGGTTTACTTTTAGGCAATCAATTTCATATGGCAGGAGTAGTTAATCAGGAAATTCTATATACTCCCTTTGCCGATTGCATCAGTAAACTCAAACCAATAAATCCTGATCATCTAAAACTGATAGATATTTTAAGCATTTAATATGGGCTTTATTCCAATATTCCTAACCCTGGGGTCAACATTGATTCTATTTTTCCTTATAGTTAAAAATACCCTCCAGCAAAAAATGAATTTACAAAAAGAATTACTCTTCAAATTAAAGGAACTCAATCCTGAACTCGGCTCCAGCTTGGGTGAAAGAGAAAGTCCTGAGGATCTGGTAACTGTCCTTAAAAGCGAAAAGCTAAAAAAAGATCTTGAAAATGAGGCCATGGGACTTTTAAAGGAAATGAAAATCAATAGACATCATTATAATAAACTGATCTCAAAAGCACCGTATAAGTGGGTTGCCAAACTCTCCGGTTTTCACACAATTTGATCCCTGATGTAGTTCCTTATAGTGTCCTTGTCGTCAGGGTTAAACCATTGAATATCGGGATCCTTTTTAAACCATGTCAATTGTCTTTTTGAGTACCTTCGGGAGTTTCTCTTGAGAAGTCGAACAGCTTCTTCTCGGTCGTATTTTCCTGCTAAAAAGTCAAAAACTTCTGTGTACCCCAGTGTCTGAAGTGCATTCAAGTGTCGTTTTTCAAAGAGCGTATATGCTTCATCAAAAAGTCCTGCTGTAATCATGCTATCCATACGCGCTTCAATTCGTGCATAGAGCTCTTTTCGAGGTCGCTCCAACCCGATCTTAATTACCTGAAAGGGTCTATTTTTTTTTGCTTTACTCGATAGCTACTAAAAGGTCTACGCGTACCCCGATATACTTCCAGTGCACGCATCAATCGTTGGGGGTTTTGCTGATCCACAAGCTCAAAATAAACCGGATCACAACGCTTGACTTCCTCTTGCAAAAATGAAAGTCCTTTAGTCTCATATTCATTTATGACATCCTGACGAATCTGTGGATCGATCGTAGGCATTTCGTCCAACCCTTCGGTCACCGCGTCAGCGAAAAGGCCAGAGCCTCCGGTCATTATCACCACTTGGTTTTCAGCAAAAAGCTTCTCCAAGAGTTCTAGCGCCTCTTTTTCAAATTGTTTGACATCATAATTCTCTTCAATGGATCTAGAGTCGATGAAATAATGGGGAGCTGTGGCTAATTCTTTTGGACTTGGCTTAGCGGTTCCTAAGTTCATCTCTCGATAAAATTGTCTGCTATCACAGGAAACAACACTCGTCTGGTAGGAGTTTGCCAAATTCAGACAAAGTGCAGTTTTACCGACAGCAGTAGGTCCAACCACAAGAATCAAAAATCTTAGTGTTCCCAAGGATATTTTATCTAATTTTTGGCATCAAAGCTTAAAATTACATAAATGAAAAGCAAAAAAATCCTGATTGTAGATGACAATGATTTAAACCGAAAGCTTTTCGAAAATTTAATCGCGCAATTCTATACTTATGAAAGCGCAGTAAATGGACTGGAGGCTATTGATTACTTAACCAAAGAGTCTTTTGACCTGATTCTTATGGATATACAAATGCCTGAGCTGGATGGGTTCGCTGTATTCAAAAAAATTCAACAAGACGGATTGACAGAAAGCCCTGTGATCGCTATCACAGCTTATGCCGAGGAATCCGACAGAAACAATTTTTTGAAAATGGGATTCTCCCATTTTATTACTAAACCAATTCGGCCAAAGGAATTCTTAGAAGTCATTCGAATTCATCTTTATCCAACTACCGATCACTACATTACTTCAGATTCAGCTGAATTATCCCATACTTTGCTTGACATTTCGGTGATCTCCCAACTTATGAAGTACAATTCAAAAGAAGCTATAAAAGGAGTTTTTAGAGACTTTATCTCTGACACATCAATTCTTTTGGAAAACGCAGAATTAGCCTTAAATCAAAAGAATGAGCAAAAATTGATCGAAAATCTTCATATATTAAAAGGTAATTCAGGTACCTTAGGGGCAAATTCAATCTATTTATTGGCAAAAACTACAGACGCCAACATTAGAGACAGAAATTGGATCCAATTGAAAGAATCTCTAGAAAAACTGAAAAAGGAAAAGTTAATTTTTGAAAAGTATATTGAGGAAGAACTTATTTTTAAATTATGAGTGATGCAAAAAAAATATTGGTGGGAGAGGATAGCTCTATTATTATCAACCTGACCAAAAGTGTGCTAGCGTTCGAAAATTATGAAATGAAGGCTGCTCGCAATGGCGAAAAAGTACTTGAGCTGCTTGAAAAGGAAGACTTCGACTTGATTCTGATGGACCTGAATATGCCAGTTTTAGGTGGCGTAGAATGTACTAAAATGATCCGAGCCTTGGCTAATCCTATCAAATCTAAATTACCAATTATTGCTATTACCGGAAATATCAATAACTACACAATGGATGAATTTAGGAAAATCGGCTTCAATGAATTCATTCAAAAACCACTTGATTTTGATAAATTACTTGCCACTGTTAAGAATTATCTCAGCTAATCTATGGCTATAAAGCACACCAAACATTTCCTCGATAAACTTGAAAATTTATTTAACGAAACAGAATTTATACTTCGTTACGAAAAAGGCAATTTTAAATCTGGCTATTGCGTATTGAATGAAAGTAAAATAGTCATTGTTAACAAATATTTTCCCTTAGCAGGGAAAATAAATGCCTTGGTCGACATCTTGATAGCGTTAAATTTTGACCAACAGGATTTCTTAGGTAAGTCTAACCAGGATTTTTTGACAGAAATTCGCCAAAACAACTTTAAATTTTGAAAATCACCTTACTAGGTAGCGGAACTTCTCAGGGCGTACCCGTTATTGGCTGCGATTGCCAAGTGTGCAGTTCTCTGGATTTTAGAGATAAGCGATTCCGAGCCTCCATTCATATTGAAGTCGACGGATTGAGTCTAGTGGTAGATACTGGACCTGACTTCCGAATGCAAATGCTTCGAGCAGGAATCAAAAAACTAGATGCAGTCTTGATGACTCATGAACACAAAGATCATACTGCCGGACTGGATGATATCAGACCATTTAACTTTCTTCAAAAAAAGGATATGCCTGTTTTTGGTAGACCGAAGGTTCTTGACCAGATTAAGCGCGAATTTTCCTATATTTTTTCGGAAAATCGGTATCCTGGAATTCCTCAAGTAGCAGCTATCGAAATTGATGATTCCAAATTCACAGTAGATAAAGTCCACATCACTCCCATTCCTGTGATGCATTACAAACTGCCCGTACTTGGATTCAGGATCAAAAACTTCACTTACATCACGGATGCAAACTATATCTCTGAGGAATCCCTTGCCTTGGTAGTAGGAACTGATACGTTAATATTAAATGCCCTGCAAAAAGAACCGCACATTTCTCATTTCAATCTTGCGGAGGCTGTTGCTATGGCTCAAAAGATTGGAGCTAGGAAAACTTACTTCACCCATATTTCACATCGACTCGGTCTTCACTCGAAAGTGGAAAAAGAGCTTCCTGAAGGGATTTCACTTGGCTATGATAATCAAGTCATCATTTTGCCCTGATGCATCTTAATTACCATTTTATTCGGTACCTCTGTTCTTCATTAAAATTAATGTTTGAAGGAAAAGAAATTTCTGCCTGCTTTTCCCAAGCTAAAAATGAAATGATTTTAGAGGCTGTGGGCACAAATGAAACTAAGTTTCTTAAGGCACAATTAAACCCACCGCAGATATTCTTATCCTTCCCTGATGATTTCAAACGTGCCAAGCAGCATAGTATAAACTATTTCAAAGAATTGATAGGTGATCGAATAACGGATTGCCAAGTACTCCCTTTTGAGCGCGCATTCTATTTCAAAATGAAATCTGGAAAAATGCTACTTTTCAAACTTCATGGAAACAGAAGTAATATTTTACTTTATGAGACCGATTCTCTGGTTCCTTCTCGGACATTCAGAAATGAACTAATTGAAGACAAAACACTTGACTGGACGACCTTGGGTAAAGATCTGAAAATCAGCTTCGAAGAGTTTGAGCGTCTGGAAGGAAATGCCTCGAAATTCCTTCCTACACTCGGCAGTATACCTAGAGATTGGCTTAAAGCCAGGGGATACCTTGAAGGGAACTTAACTCAAAAATGGGCATTGATGGAAGAACTTCTTGATTGTCTTGAAAGTCCATTATTTACGATTGCATCTGAATCAGCTGAGGTGTACCTCAGTCTTCTTCCCGATTCAAATTCGATTAGCAGCTTTTCCAACCCGATTCAAGCCGCCAATGAATTATATTCATTGGCTTTTATAAAAGGAAATTTTGATCGGGAAAAAGCTACGCTTGCCAAGAAGTACCAAGATCAGCTGAAGCGACTTCACTCTTATCTGGATAAGTCAAGTAAAAAACTGAAAGAGCTCCAAGAAGCAGCTCCACAATCAGAGCTTGCGGATGTGATCATGGCTAATCTTCATCAGTTCCAGCAGGGAGTAAATGAGCTTGAATTGCTCAATTTCTATTCTGAAAAACCAGTAAATGTCCAGCTCAAACCTAATCAAAAACCTCAGGATTTAGCTGCATCGCTTTACCGGAAAAGTAAGAATAGAAAGCTAGAGTGGGTTCAATTAGAGAAAAATATCTCTTTCAAGAAAACCCAATCCCTTGAGGTTGAACTTAAAATCCTTGAATTGGAAAAGGTAAATAACGCCAGAGAATTTAAGTTATTTAAGAAAGTAAATAGTGAGGATAAAGTTTTACAAAAAGAGGCAGAAGTCCTTCCATTCAAGGTATTTGAGTTTGAGGGGTACACTATTTGGGTAGGTAAATCAGCTCAGGCAAATGATGAAATGCTACGGAACTATACCAAAAAAGAAGATCTGTGGCTTCATGCACGAATGGTAGCAGGCTCACATGTACTGATCAAAAAAAGTGTCAATCAAAACATTCCACAGCAAGTATTAGAGACTGCAGCCCAGCTTGCCGCGTATTACTCGAAAAGTAAGACTGACTCCTTAGCGTCAGTGATCTATACCCCAGCGAAGTATGTAAGAAAAGTAAAAAAATCAACTCCAGGCTCTGTCGTCATAGAAAAAGAACAAGTAATATTAGTCAAGCCCGCCAGTCCTGAAGAGATCTTTGGAAAAGGAAACTAATACCTAAGATAACCTGAAGGTGGCACAGGAGTACGAAGACTGATTTTCTTAAAACCCTTGACTAAAATAAAAGTCCCGGTGATTCCTGTTGCTCCTCCTACATAGAGTAAAGTTTTGCCCCACTCAGGTTCAGGTACCCAGAAGTTGTCCTCCAATAATCGTAATAGTGTAGCCTATTGTAGCTACTAGAATCCCTGTCTTCAATTGTTGTTGAGATTTATGCAAGTTCAATTTGACTTCATACACATCCTGCTTTAACTCAATAACAGCTCGCTTAAGTGGATCAATTGAAGGTAGATCTTCAGATTGTGCGAAGGCACTGAAAAATGCTAAGAAAACAATGCCAATACTTAGCCCAATTTTTAGAAACATATTTTTACTGATTTATCCAATTTTTGAATTCATTTACTCGCTCACGAGCCACCACAATAGCTTCATCACTTTTTGAGTTCATGGATAGTACAAGCCTGCCGTTGTAATATGGCTTAATGTCTATCAAAGATTCCAAATTAATAATCATGGACCTATTTACCCGATAAAATTTTGACGGATCTAAAAGTGCCGATTCTAGTTCAGTCAATGAGTGATCGACAAGCCGTCGTTGGGATGTTCCGTTTTCAATGAGGTAAGTCATACTCTCTTCAGAGTAAAAATAGCTAACATGATCCACTGTGACAAATGAAAAGCGATTTCCAAGTTTGGTTAAGAATCGTTTTTTGTAAATTTTTTGGGAGTAGTGAGTCAAAAAATTCGAAATGAATTCTTGATTGATTGGAGACGACTTGAATTGCAAGGCCTTTTTACAAGCCTGAATCAAGCGATTTTCATCGATCGGCTTTAGCACATAATCAATACAATTGTGATCAAATGATTGTAAAGCATATTGATCAAAGGCAGTAATGAAAATAATTGGAAGGTCAATTTTCTGATCTTGAAATGCCTTGAAACTTAGGCCGTCTGCCAAGTGAATATCACAAAGAATTAAATCCAACTCAGGATTGCTACACCAGGCACTTTTAAATTCCTTAACGCTTTGAGCAGTATCTACTATTTTCCAATCCGGAAAATTCTTAGTCAAAATACTGCTAATTCGTTGCTGAGCTAGCGGCTCGTCTTCTACTAAAAGTACGTTCATCGGTTTCTATTAAAGGTAATATGACCCTAAATGAATGTTGTTCATCTTCTACTAATATAGACAAGTTCAGGAATTTATATCTATCAGATATATTTTGAAGCCCTATTCCAGTTGATATTTCATCGCTGTTTTTTGGCTGTTTTTTATTGAAAATTTCCACTTGGTTACAGTTACAGCTGATCTTAATCTCCAAGGGCTCTTTTAAAGTAAAATAATTGTGTTTGACTGCATTCTCAACTAAGAGTTGTAGAACTGCAGGAGGAATCAACTTTTCTGGACAATCGCTTGCCACTTTCAGATCAAATGACAGCGAATCTTTAAATCTAATTTCCAATAGCTCCAAGTAACTCTTAAGGAAGTCAAACTCCATCACCACCGTGACTAGTTCTTGATTTTTGTTATTCAATATATATCGATAAATGGTACTGAGTCGCTGTAGATAGGCATCAGCCTTAGTGACGTCTTCATAAATCAATACTGATAACGCACTGAGATTATTGAAGAAAAAATGAGGATTGAGTTGCATATTCACCGACTCAAGCTTTGCTTGGATATTCAAAGTTTTAAGTTTTTCAGTTTCAAGTGACTTTTCATTAAATTTTTTGTTGAAAAAAAAGATTGCATTCACACAATTTAAAAAGAGATTAATGCGAAAAGTAAATCCAATTGTCAGTAATAAATTTTGATAAGACATCCCAAAAGGGCCTCCAAATACCAGTCCCGTCAATTCAACTGAAGTCAAAGCAATCAGTGATACCAAAACAACACTTACGAGAAACTGAACAATCAAGGGGTGTATTGATGTCACCTTTGGAAGAAAAATTTTTTCTGCGATCCAATTGGCAAACCAAACAGCGTGGGACAGCACTAAAATAAGCAGGAATAACTTTCTTGTAGGCAAATCAACTTGAAAAAGTCTATCCCCGTCTAGTATTACAATATTCCAGAAGGAATAAAGTCCCAACAGACCTGGAAAGATGAATTTGAATCGATTATTAAACATACTTTTCTTACTCCTTTCACTGGCTATTTATGGCAATTGGCCGATAAATGATATTTTTATTTTTGTTTGATAAAAAACAAATTTGGTAAATAAAAGGGACAGAAATTCTGTCCCTTTATATGAAAATTAACTAATCGTTGGTTGTTACAAAGTAGGGAGTATAACTCCATCAATCACATGAACTACACCATTGCTAATAGCAACATCAGCTACGACAACACTGTAGGTTTTCCCTCCAGCATCAGTCACCTTTACTGCATTTCCAGTACGGTTGACTGTCAGCATTTCACCTGCCAAGGTCTGCACCATTTGATCACCTTCTGCAAGATTGAAAGAGAAAGCAGTCGCTGGCACTACATGGAATGCAAGAACTTTAGTCACTGCTTCTATTCCAAGTGCATCAATCAATCCTTGGAGAGAAGTCAAGTTGAAAGAAGTCAACAGATTAGTAAAAGCTTGGTTGGTAGGAGCAAATACCGTGATTGCTTCAGCATTCAATAGAGTACCGCCAAGACCCGCAGCAGTCACTGCATCAAGAAGAACGGTTAAATTTGCAGCAGTTGCCGCTTCGACAATAGTAGGTAAAGTATAATTTGGAAGAAGTACTCGATCGATAACATGTACGACTCCATTTTCAATTGCCACGTCAGCAGTAGTCACTTTCGCTACGTTTCCTCTGGCATCTGTTACAGTCACACCGGAAGTAGATTTGACTACGGTCAATGATTGACCTGCCACAGTGGTGAAGGTATTGGTAGCGGCTAGATCAGAAGCGAAGGCTACCGCAGGTACTACATGGAAACCAAGGATAGTCTGAAGGTTCTGAATACCTCCGATTTTAGCAACTAGTTGATTTAAATTAGCAGCGCCAAAGGCTTCAAGAGCAGCTCCAAAAGCAGCATTTGAAGGTGCAAAAACAGTAATTGCAGGGGCATTCAATAATGTCCCACCAAGATCCGCAGCAGTTAACGCGGCAATTAGAGTGGTCAATCCTGCGGCATTAGCTGCTTCTACTACATTTGGAAGCATCAAGTCTGGAAGCATTAATCCATTGATCACGTGGACAACTCCATTGGAAATCGCGATATCAGCTGCTACAACCTGTGCAGTTCTACCTAAAGCATCAATTACAGTCACTGTAGATCCGGATTTAGTAACAGTAATATTTTGGCCAGAAAGCGTTGTAAAAGAATTACTTGCTGCTAGATCTCCTGAAAAAGCAACAGCAGGTACTACATGGAATCCTAGAACCTTCTCAAGGTTTGCGGCACCCCCGATTTTGATTACTAATTCATTTAAGTCTGCAACTTTAAATACTTGAAGTGCGGCGGCAAATGCTTCGTTTGTTGGGGCAAAGACAGTAATCGCTCCAGCGGAAAGTAATGCATTTGCAAGTCCATCTACTGCCGTTACCGCAGTCAATAAGGTAGTCAGACCTGCCTCGGTAGCAACTTCCACAAGAGTAGGCTTTGGCAATTCAATACTTGGGATCAATACCCGGTTAATGATATGAACTACTCCATTTTCAATTTCGATATCACCCTGAGTTACTGTTGCAGTATTCCCCGCTGCATCAATAACAGTTATAACTCCCGGAGCTTTATTTACTTGCAACTGTTGACCGGCTAGCGTAGTAAATGTATTGCTAGAAGCTAACTGTTCTGAGAAAGCTACTGCAGGCACTACATGAAAACCTAAAACTGTTTGAAGATTCATTGCTCCACCAAGCTTTGTTACTAAATCATTCAAATCGGTAGCACCAAATTGAGTGAGCGCATTTGCGAAAGCTTCATTGGTAGGAGCAAATACAGTAATTGCAGGTTGGTCTTGCAAAGTAGCTTCTAAGCCCGGAACCGCTCGAATAGAAGCTACCAAAGTAGTCAGTCCCGCGTCGTTAGAAGCTTGTATAAGTGTAGGAAATGGAATTCCACCTTGATAATCATCACTTACACATGAAAGAATCGTTGCCAGGAACGTTCCAAAAAAGAGATACTTAAATAGTCTTGTCATAGTTTGATTTGGTTATTTATGAGTGATAAGCTTCAAAGTCCTCTTTGGGATTTAACTTTACCAGTGAACTGTAGGTTTTAACAGTTGAACTGTATTTATATCGAATTGAACTGAAAAAAAGAGACGTCAGTTAAGCGTCTCTTTTAATTTGATCTTAATATTTGGCTTATTCCACCAAGTAAATTTTCAGCCTATTAGTTTTACCTTTTACTTTCAGCGGCATACTCGCAGTATTTATACTGATATCTCCCACGTTCACATGATTATCAACTTTCAACCTGTTCTCGATATCCTTGAATGTAGCATCAGTTGAAATTTGGTTGGTATGTAAATATGCGCTCACTCCCCACACCAGACTCATCTTAGTAATTAATTCTTTATTTCTGGTAAAAACAAAAATATTTGCTGAAGAGCGGTGAGAGGCCAGTCGAAAACCTGTGTTGGCTGTTTATCGATTGGAGATCAGCCTGAGTGGTCAGTGTTTTTAGTTTTTCAGTCTCCAAGGCCTTTTCCGTCAGTTTCCTGTTGAAAAAGAAAATTGCATTGACACAGTTGAGAAAAAGATTGATTCGAAAGGTACACCCGATAATAAGAATGAAATTTTGAAAAGAAAAAGCGAATGCTCCCCCCAGTATAAGTCCCGTAATTCCGACTGACAGCAGTGCTGTTATTGTGGCAATTGCAACACTTGATAAAAACTGAAGTACGAGTGGGTAAACAATGTTTTCCAGGGAAAGAATAAATTTTTCTGTTCCTAAGTTGACAAACCAGAACGTATAAGATAGAGAAATAATTACATGAAAAAGGTCTAGAGTTGGTAATTCAACCTGAAAAATCCGATCCCACTCTAAGGTAATGGCATTCCAAAAGGGATAGAGACCTAATAACGCTGAGAAAATAAATTTGAATCGATGGTCAAACCTGGTCTTCACTCCTTTTTCAGGCTTCAACGGGTTTGCTCAAAATCCGATTGGTAGACTCGGCTTTTAAAAATCAAGATTACGCAACTTTAACTAAAAAAGAGAAGTAAAAGGGACAGAAAATCTG
>JBDNIP010000402.1:0-3628 GCA_041688245.1 Algoriphagus sp. | reverse complement strand
TAGGGCCTGCTTAGAAAATATAAAAGCGGTCAATGGCTACAAGCAAGCCATTACTTTCAGATTTAAGAGAAACTAAATGTAAGGAACTATGCTGAAGACTCTCAAAAGGCGTGCATCGCTCAGCGAATATATCAGCCAAAGCCAGCTTACCTTCACAGGATTCGAACCTCCCCTTAATAAAGGCTTTGATCTTCCGAACTGGATTTTGGATTTAAGTTATTTTAGATGAGAAAAAGGTCGTTTCTTTTTCAGTCCCATAAACTCGTTCTACTTTCTACACACAATCCATTGATTGACCTGAAAAAAATTCTGAACCAATCGGTTTATCTTTTTGGAAAGCGGCATCTGATAGCGAAGTAGTCGGCCTAGCTTCTCGCCCAGTCCATGCGTGTAATGATCCATTACTTCAAGTCCCTCCTCTTGGCATAATGACCTCAAAACTGATTGAGGGAAAATAAATGTATGCTCCAACCCATCGACTACATCGTGAACTTGAAATCGTAAAAAGCTTGCCCATCTGTGAAACTGATAGAGTTTACTTGAAATATTTGGAGTACCTATTGCAATATAGCCCCCAGGCTTTACAATTCGCCTCATTTCCTTTACGTAAGCTCTTGGATCTAAAACATGCTCAATAACATTGGAAATATGAATAAAATCGAAAAAATCATCAGGATACTTTGCTTCCCAGATATCTCCCCGAAAGGTCTCCACCTGAAAATGATTTTTCACAAATTCTAAGGCACCACTGTCAAAATCAGTCGCATAAAGTTTGCAATTCAACTGACTTGCATAAGCTAATCCCAAACCCAATCCACATCCTATATCTAGGAAAGTGGACTCTTCCTTCAAATTTTGAAAATACCTTGCTTCGCTTCTTTTTTTAAATCGGACTCTTTGAGAGTTTGGATGTGATGGAATAATTTAAGGACAATTTCCTTGTAATTAATGGCCTGATAGAGATCTTTCTCATAGTAATTCTGATAATAGTCTAGCAGCTCTTTTTGATCCGCCATTGGATTTGCAAATACGAGCTCACAAGAATTACACTTCACTCTAGAAATATGAGGTCCCTTTCTTTGGGTGTCAATCGCAAAGCCTTTTAGACTTGTTGAATTACAGAGTGGGCAGTTCCTGTAAAGAATCATAGCTTTTGGATCGGTTTTTTAAAGCGGAAAACTCATTCATACTGTAACCTACCATCCACCAGGTAATCCAAGAAACGTACGTGTAGATTTCGACATTTGCTGTGAAAAGCGGAATAAGTAAGCCAAATTTAACCACTCCTCCAACGAAGGCAATTCTTGCAGTTGATTTATTGGTGGAATTATAAAAAACTTTAATACAATCCTTAATACTGAAAAATAGGAGTAATATATAAAGTATCATCCCAATCCATCCCAGTTGCACTCCATAGATTAGAAATTGATTTTCACCTCCTACCCTCAGCTCATCCGCAACACTTCCAAAATTCCCGCTCATCGCCAGACCTATTCCAAACGGATTGGCTACCATCGAGTCCAAAGCAAGCAACCACTCGACAGCGTGCCCAATACTTGATGTATCTGCAAAAGTAAGTGTATCCACTACAAAAAAGTAAAAATCCTCGGGTGCAAAGAACACCACATACACCACAAATACGGAGAAACTCAAGAATCCAAAACCAATCAGCTTGTATAGCTTGAAGACCAAGGCCACAAAAAATATCATTAGAAAAAATGCAGCGAAGGAGGCTCTGGATGAAGCAAAGACAAGACTTCCTATACTGCATAGCATGACTATCAAAAATTTCCATTGATGGGATTTTTCTGTAGTCAAAAACCAAATCAAACCCGCAGCAAAACCCATCAATACTGAACTGGCTAACTCCAAGGGATCAGAAAAAAAACTCGCCAGTCTTTTCATTGCAGCGGCAGTCTCAAAAGTCCAAGTCAACTCATAATTCCCTGTGGGATCAATAGCATTGATCGCTTGATTATAGCGCGCATATCCGGAAAATTGCTGAAGATGGGCACTAAGTACAAAGGATTCGAGCAAGTTTACTACGAAAGCTCCAATTGCTATGATGAAGATAATCCCAAAAAGCCGATTGATCTCCAAGTCTGAAAAGCGGCTGTTGCGACCCAAAAAATAAATAAAGCCTGGGATCAACATACTTTTATAGTACAGTACTTTATTTATGAAGGAAGCTTGGCCTATCGGAAGTACTAGGTACAAAAATCCCAATCCTAAGAAACCTAACATAAGCCAATCGGTAGTTTGAAGTCGAAAAGGATAATCGAAAATCCGACGATTGTAAAAGATAAAGATGGATACCGGAATCAATACAATCAACTCTTTCAAGACTTGAAAAATACCTAAAATCAGCGTTGAGCTTGTTACGAGATAAATCACGCTCAAACTTGTAATGTAAAAAGGTAAAAAAGCCGCCAAGAAGAAGATAAAATAGGGCCACTTCCCCTTGAATACCAGCTCCTGCATAGTCCAGATAAACCCTGCACCCACAGTAATTACGATCAAAAGGAAGAAAATTAAAGCCATTTTTCCGGAGATTGAAGTGGTTCTGTGATTCCATCTCGAATTCCTTTAGCCACTGATTTTAATTTCTTAAATCTTCCTCGAATCATAAAATATCCAATCCATGCGCCAAAGCGAATCAAATGATAGCAAAAGGCAAAAGGTTGGTTGAGCTTATTCACTCGAGACCGAATCAAGAAAAACTGATTCCGTACGTGGTAATAAAACACCCTAGGACTCAGCGTGCCTTCTTCATGTTTCTTTTTCGAAGATGCCCCTCCTTCATGGTAGATGATAGCTTTTGGTGCTAAAGCAATTTCAAACCCATGTTTCCTAAATCTCAAGCTCCATTCTACATCTTCGAAATAGGCAAAAAATTGCTCATTTAAGAGCCCTATTTGAAGAATTGCTTCTCGTTTGATCAACATACAGCACCCGGTAGCCCAATCTATCTTTTGAATTCCTGAACCAATCTTTTTTTCAGGTTTCAATTCCAGAAGAGAGATCGCTCTCCCCAAGGGAAAACTCCATTTTCCACCTGCATTCCAAATTTGATTTCGATCCTTCATCCAATAGATTACTGGCTGAACTACGCCTAAGCTTGGGCACTTGTCAAACTGTGAAATCATACTTTTTAAAAAATTTGAAACCACCACCGTATCATTATTCAACAGCATCAGATGGCTGTAGCGTAACTCCAATACTTTTCGGATTCCCAGATTATTACCACCTGCAAAACCCAAGTTAGTACTGCTCTGGATTAATGTTATTTCTGGAAATTCTGCCTTCAGTACTTCACCTTCCTGATTATCGGAGGCATTGTCTACCACAAAGACTCCAAAGTTAGGATAATCTAATTCCCGAAGGGAGTGGAGGCAGTCAATTGAAAATTGAAGCCCATTCCAATTGACAAGAATAATTGCAACTTTATGTTTAGCTATAGAATCCACGGATGAGTTTTCTATTATTTCTAAGGAGTAAAACCAAACAAATCAAGAATACTATGATCTCTGTCGAAAGAATTGCAAAACAGAGCCCAATTCCTCCAAACTTAGAAGTCAACACTGAAGCAGTGATGACCATGTACAAGCACATCATCCAAGATGCCTTG
>JBDNIP010000401.1:0-1096 GCA_041688245.1 Algoriphagus sp. | reverse complement strand
TCCCACTTCAGAACTTGGATTGGCCCCAACGTTTAAAATTATTCTGTCTGGATAAACGGAAGGTTTGCTCCAATCAAAATCGAATTTTGGTTCTTTGTAGGGTTTGATTTCCTGGGCAAAACCCGGATTGCTGATAATTGTGGTAGCAAGAATGAAAAAGACAAGGATACGGAGAGACATTTGGCAGTATATTTGGATTCGGAATTCAAAGTAGGATATATCTACGGCTTTCTCAAGGGAAATATATTTAATGCTATTATTTACCGATAAGCTAATAATTTGATCAAAGGCGAGATTGTGATTTCTGGCTCACTTCTTTGGTCTTGAATCTTCAAAAATGAAATAATCCCAATAACTCAGATTTAAACTGCGCACATTTTAAGGTCGAACTCAAAACACTCCTCTTAAATGTCTCGTAATGGTGAGCCAAGCAGATCTCAGGTCAATTAGACATTAAGAGTTAAGACTGATTGCTACTGGTTTTTCATCGAAGCAAATTATAAATTCTGTTCCTTTTCCGAGTTCGCTGGTAACTTTGATTTTTACCCCGATACTTTGGGCAAAATCACGAGAAAGCATAAATCCGATTCCCGTTCCGCTTTCTCCCTCCGTACCTGAGGTCGTATATTGATTCGTTCCATACAGATTCTCAATTTGCTCTTCAGTCATTCCTATTCCATTGTCTTCTATAATCAGACAATCGTCAGCATCCACTAATTTGATCTGACCACCTTTTGGAGTGAATTTAATTGCATTTTTTAGGAGATTTCTAATGATGAAGTTCAATCGATCTCGATCTGTATTCCGAAAAACATCTCCTTTGACGTTGTTTTCCAGAAGTAAATTTTTCTCAGCAGCTTCAAACTCAAAAAGCACGATGTTTTCCTGAACTAATTCTTTTATACTGAATGAAGAAATGATCAACTGATCCGACCCAATTTGCACTCTAGCCCAGCTCAGGAGATTTTGTAGCATGGTGTAAGTATTGAGCGTTTCTTTATTGATCAGCATCACTATATTATCCATTTCTAGTTTTGACAAGTCCCCTTCCGACCAGAGCGATATGGAATTTTGAAGGGAGTAGAATGGAGATCGG
>JBDNIP010000400.1:0-3823 GCA_041688245.1 Algoriphagus sp. | reverse complement strand
TGGTAATCTGATTTCCCCGGAGCATAAAAAGTTGATTTTTTATATTGTTTGCCAATAGTTTGCCAAAAAATGCAAAAACCCCCTCAAAATTGCTTCTGAAGGGGTTTTATGTACCCAGAGCCGGAGTCGAACCGGCACGCCCGAAGGCATTGGTGTTTGAGACCAACGCGTCTACCGATTCCGCCACCTGGGCATTAAAATTCAAACATTTAAGCAGTTGGTCTGTATCCAAGCATCATTTAGAGAATCTTTCTATTCGATTGATTCAG
The DNA here is from genome assembly GCA_041688245.1 of Algoriphagus sp. Taxonomy (GTDB): domain Bacteria; phylum Bacteroidota; class Bacteroidia; order Cytophagales; family Cyclobacteriaceae; genus Algoriphagus. Next base: position 3,554 of record JBDNIP010000400.1, on the reverse strand, counting down.
TTCCCTTCCTTTCGTTAAGGCCTGCAAATATGAAAACAATTTCTTTTTTCTACAAACTCAAGGCTTCACTTCTTCTAATTTTTTTGAGCTAAACGCCACAGGCTTTGAAGAAAAAAGTACTTTGATAAAGCCCCAGACCTTTTTAAAAAGCTCAGAATCACGATATTGATTTAGCGCTTCTTGGCTTTCCCAATGGCTGTAAGTCAGAAAAATATTTTTATCAAGCTCATCTTGCCAAAGTTCTAAATGATGACATCCGGATGAATTTCGAATAGCCAATTTATATTCTTCGAAAATTTGAAGAAAATCTTTTCCGCTTCCCGCTTTAAAAGTCATGCGAACTGTCCGAACTAGCATTATATCTGAAAATTAATATGAATTATACTATCGTATTTCAGTCCTAGCAGTCCACCACCATCGCCGTGGTAGATGCCTATTTCCAATAAATCGATACTATTGAAGAGTGCGAAGCAATCTCCGGGCTCCACCTGATCGTAACTTTTTTGAAGTTTGGTCAACGATTCCCTTCCAAATTCTATTGTAAAATTTCCTGGATTCAACTCGTCAAAAATGTCTTTTCTAATATTTGTAATCAGATTTCCATAACAGTCCACACGGAGCACATGACCTACTATTTTCTCCCGTGTTATTTTTGGTTGCCGAGGCATGAGTTTTCTGAAGTTGGTCAAAGGACCGCCAAAATCATGAATTGCTGCACCGCTGGCTACTTTGCCTGCGATCGGAGCCAAGATGTCTTTTGCTGGAAATGTCCTATTCTTCAAATGGATATCAGCGAACTGAACCATAATGCCTGGCTCTTGGTCCGCTAACAAACTGAGAATTCCGTTATTTGGTCCGATAAAGATGTGCTCTTCCAATTTGATCCCAATAAATCCGTGAGTGATACTCCCGGTTGTATTCATGGCGACCAAATGGACAGTCCCTTTAGGAAAATCTCGAAAAGTAGATCGCAGCAGAAATGCCGCATGCGCGATGTCAAATGGTTCAATATTATGCGCTAAATCGATAATGTTAAGCTGGGGATTAATTGCCAGAATTTTGGCTTTCACCGCGGGAACGTAGTAATCTTTATCCCCGAAATCTGAGAGGAAGGTCACAATTGCCATAGAAGCAAGTATATTAAAATTTTGTAGTTTTGTTTTAAAGGTATTTAAACAAAAATAGAAATTTTAATCTTTAGCCTTCAAACAAATTAAATCAATAAAATAGCTTGGTCGAAAAAGTAATCACATTAGAAAACGTCCCCCTGGCAGAATTCTTAGGCCAGGCAAATGAGAATATCAAGAAAATTGCTGCAGCATTTCCCCAAAGCAAAATAATTTCAAGAGGCAATGAAATCCGAATTCAGGGTGGAGCTCCTGAGATTTTACGGATTAATGATATCCTCAATCTGCTTTTAGAACATATTGATCGTTTTGGACATTTGACTCCTGAAAACGTGAAAGATTACCTTGACGTAGAAAGTATTCCTTTTGAAGAAGCTAATCGGGATCAGGTCATCGTATTTGGGAATAAAGGACTAGTCATTAAGCCTAAGTCGGTGAATCAACGGAGGCTTGTCGAATCTGCAATGAAGAATGATTTGGTTTTTGCACTTGGTCCGGCGGGAACGGGTAAAACCTACATCGCTGTTGCATTGGCAGTGAGGGCTTTGAAAAATCGTGAGGTAAAGCGAATCATCATCACTAGGCCAGCAGTGGAGGCTGGGGAGAATTTAGGTTTCCTCCCAGGAGATCTCCAAGATAAACTTGATCCTTACTTGAGACCTATCTATGATGCGCTTCAAGACATGGTGCCACCAGAAAAGCTTAAATTCTATCAAGAAACCCGCGTAATAGAAATCGCACCATTGGCATACATGCGTGGTCGTACGCTGCATGATGCTTTTGTGCTGCTTGATGAAGCGCAAAATACGACCAGTGAACAGATCAAAATGTTTCTTACCCGGATGGGGCCAAACTCTAGAGTGATTATAACTGGGGATCAAACACAGGTAGATCTACCCATACGTCAAAAATCAGGTCTCTCTGAAGCTCTGAAAATTTTGGATGGAGTGAAAGGAATTGGGGTAGTGAGCCTAAGTGGTAAAGATGTGATTCGACATAAATTAGTCAAGGCAATTATTGAAGCGTATGAAAATGATCATGCTGCCAGAGAATCAGAAAGAAATGAAGCTTCAGGTAGAAAAAATAGCTGACCAATCAGATTTAGACATTGCTTTTGAAATTCGAAAGAAAGTTTTTGTTATCGAGCAAGAAGTAGATCCAGCCAAGGAATATGATGAATTTGAGAATTCTTCTTTCCATTTTCTTGCTCGAATAGATGGAATCCCGGTAGGGACCGCTCGGTGGAGGTTTACGTCCAATGGAGTGAAATCAGAAAGATTTGCGGTGTTGAAAGAAGCGAGAGCAAAGGGAGTTGGCCAAGCATTGGTGAAAGCTGTATTAGCAGACATTCAAGCAGACCCATTGTCCAAAAACAAGACCAAATATCTTCATTCCCAACTTGCGGCAGTCCCTTTGTATTTAAAATTCGGTTTCCAAAAAGTGGGCGACATTTTTGATGAGTGTAATATCTCACATTATAAAATGGAGCTCATTTAAGCTTTAACCGATTACAAAACGACCTAGTTATGAAAAAAATAGTATTGTCAATTTCACTCATCTTAATGATCGCCTCTGCCGCTTTCAGCCAAAATGTCATTTCAAGCAGTGGTAACAGCAGAGAAAATTTTTCAAATGAAGTTAAAGTCAATTTTTTGAATCTGATTGCTCTGGCATCGATCGAGGTAGGATACGAAAAATTCTTGAGTGAGAATCATTCCTTAGACATACAGCTTCATATTAATGATCGGTTCGGTTATAATTCTCAGAGTGGGGATGACAACTATAAAACTAACTCGGTTCAAGCTGCCATGAATTTTTATTTTGGAAATAATAAAAATGGTAGAACCTACATTTATCCCCTTGCGAAGCTTCGATTTGGAAACTTCGAAGAAGTAAAAGACGGGGGTTTGGTTGTTACTAATATGAATGCATTTATTATAGGCTTGGGAGGAGGATACAAGTGGGAGTTTTCGGATAGTTTTGCATTTGGTCCATATGTAAGTATCGCTCGTGGGTTCAGTAGCGAAGTATCCGATCGATTTGCAGCTATTGAGGTTAATGGAGGTTTTAGCCTTGGTTACCGATTCTGAGCGACAAAAAAATAGTAAAGCCTCATCAGTGAGGCTTTTTTTATGCTCTAAAATCTTTAAATTAAAGAGCTAATTTTTTTTCTCAGCATGCGATTTTCGGATTATCCTTTTTTGAAATATTTGCCAATTTTGATTGGAGGCATTCTCTTTGGCAAGAAAATAGAATCATTTAATGTTTATTTAGCGATTATAGGTATAACAAGTCTTTGGTTGGTGTATTTTCTATTGGTCAATCACAAGACGGCCCCGGGAAAAACACTCCTCATTTCTTTTATTGGCTACTTGTTGATTTTTTGCTTGGGAATCCTACTTATCAATCTAAAAATGCTTCAAGAAT
>JBDNIP010000399.1:0-3990 GCA_041688245.1 Algoriphagus sp. | reverse complement strand
GGTCCGAGAGAAAATGTATGGTAAAAACTAACCAAAACTGAACTACTCCTAAGCTCAGTCATTATTTACACTGTCTTTACTTTACTGATAGGGGCGTTTGATTCCAGCCTAGTAAAAGGTTCTAATGATTTTGTGTTGGCAAGCCGATCACTGCCGCTTTTCCTTTCTGTTTCTGCCCTGTTTGCCAGTTGGTTTGGTTGTGAGTCGAGCTTTAGAGCCTCTTCTATTTACTTAAAAAGAAGGACTTCAAGGTATAGCTGGAAGATAGGCAAATGCTACTTCCCGCTATGGTTTGACATACTGTAGTACACTATTCAAATGATTTTCTTTGCCGCATTAATCTCTGCCATTATGAGTAAGGCAAGTTCAGGACTCTTGGTACCATCCGCTTTGATTTCGGAAAATTTGATTCGTCCACTCTTCAAAGGAGAACTTACTGATTCACATTTACGCTCGATTCTGAGGGGAAATATGGTTTTAGTAGCTATGGTATCGATTTACATGGCTACTCAATATTTGAATATTTATGAATTGGTAGCTAGTGCTTCTATCCTATCGCTGGTTTCGCTATTCGCCCCATTGACTGCGGGACTTTATTGGGAAAAAGCTTCGACTTCTGGAGCGGTGTCTGCCATGGTTATCGGAATATCAGTGTACTTGATCGCAGCTACCCCGGAGCTGCAAATCAGCGTACCCATCTTTGGATTACTAGCGAGTATATTTGCTATGATTATTGGAAGCTTAGCTTTCCCAAGAAAAAACTTATCCTATGAACTATTCTAAAATTATTCTCAAACGCGGAAAAGAAATTTCACTGATCCGAAGACATCATTGGGTGTTTTCTGGAGCTATCCATGAAATGTCAGATACGCTAGCAAACGGTGATTTGGTAGAAGTGAGATCTTCATCAGACGTATTCCTAGGAATAGGCCATTTTTCTCAAGGGTCTATCATGGTCAGGATCATTTCTTTTGAGGAACGAGCGATCGATCGAGACTTTTGGAATGAAAAAATTCAAGCTGCCTATCAACTTCGAGAAGCTTTGGGATTAACCAGTAATCCAGAAACAAATGTCTTTCGGCTGGTTCACGGAGAGGGAGATCTATTACCGGGATTGATCGTCGACTATTACAATGGCACTGCCGTGATCCAAGCGCATCATGTAGGGATGCATAGGCATGTGGTAGAAATTGCGCAAGCCATTAAAAACTGCTTCGGAGAAGCTATTTCAGGCGTTTACGATAAAAGCTCAGAAACCCTTCCAAAAAATATTGGTGCCATTTCAAACGAATGGGTACTGGGCGCTCCAAAAACTGATTTGGTGCACGAACATGGCTCAACCTATAAAATTGATTGGGAGAAAGGACAAAAGACTGGCTTTTTCATCGACCAGCGGGAGAATCGAAAATTGCTTGGCTCATATTCCAAAGGGAAAAAAGTCCTCAATACGTTTTGTTATTCTGGAGGCTTTTCAGCGCAGGCTTTGTTAGATGGGGCTTCTGAAGTTCATTCTGTGGATATCTCATCCAAAGCCATCGCATTGACAGAAGAAAATATTGCCTTGAATCCGACAATCACAGGAAAGCATGAGTCCAAAGTGGCTGATGTGGTGAAATATATTCGGGAGATCGGTGAGGATTACGATGTCATAGTGTTGGATCCACCTGCTTTTGCAAAAAATCAGAAAGCCCGACACAATGCGGTGCAAGCTTATAAGCGATTGAATGGAGAAGCCTTGAAAAAAATTAAGCCTGGTGGTATTTTATTTACCTTTTCCTGTAGTCAAGTCGTGGACAAAGTATTATTTGCCCATACTGTCACTGCGGCAGGTCTAGAAAGTGGTAGAAAGATAAAAGTCCTCCACCAACTCACTCAACCGGCAGATCATCCGATCAATTTGTTTCATCCTGAGACAGAGTATTTAAAGGGGTTAGTCCTTTATGTAGAGTAATTTATATCATTTTGTACACTGGCTCCACTAACCTGATTTTCTTTGCTCAACTGGTAGTAGTAATACCCGCCACGGCGAGGCAGGCCAGCCACGGCGAGGCAGATGACGTTCCGATAGCCGTCGGAAGAAGTACCAGTAATGCTAATGTTTACCATACATTAAGCTGCTTTTTGATTTTTACCGGTGCAATTGCAGCTATAGCTAATAATTTATATGAGTGTCACCGGTAAAGCGGTGTAAAATTTGGTGAAATTCGGTCTTAATTAAGAATCTAAGAGCACATCTTTAAGTGGATCTGAAGGAGCTAAACCAGTTATAACGTGATACGCTAGTACAGGGAAGCGAATAAATTAATTCGCTACGGCCCTGCCCCGATTGCTATCGCGGAGAGGGAAACTTTTGAGCTCCGGCTTGAGGGCTTCTTTCTTATTTTACCGGCTTTAAACCTGTACCGTATGGCTAGTGGCACCTAGGTTTCCACCTTGGCGGATGAGTATAGCCTGTTTCAACCTTCGGGTTTATTTTTGGCTGAACTGAAACCATTTGCCTAGAATTGACCAGAAAATTGGGCTACGGATGTAATTGCGGATACAGCTATAATTTTAAATGAAAAATAGAAGATTTTACTCTCTTTTCAGTTAATTTCGGGCAATTAATAAAAATCATTACATGTATATAGGATTACAACATCTTCATTCCGGAATCGCTTACTTATCTCTTTTATCCCTCATTATCGTGATTGGTTGGATGCTGGTAGGAGCTTTGTCAGGACGAGAGTTTACTGCAAGAGATCGGAAAATTGGCTTGATCGCATTTATTTTTGCTCATGTTCAGCTGTTAGTAGGCTTGATATTATATTTCGTAAGTCCAATTGGATTTTCCCTATTAATTGGTGGTGGTGCAATGTCCGATCCAGTAGCACGTCTTACTGCTTTGGAACATCCGGTAATCAATATTATCGCAATTATAATAATATCAGTTGGATACATTCGCGCTAAGAAAATGACAATTTCCAAAGGTCAGTTTCGAAGCATTTACATGACGTATGCAGTAGGACTGGTTTTAATCCTTTCCAGAATCCCTTGGGCGAATTGGGTTTAGTCGGTTGTGAGTTGTCGGTTTGACTGCAAACTCCCTACCTCCCACTTCCTACTCCCTACCTCCTACTTGAGAACATGTTTTGCGATCAAATACTCTGCGCAGCGTTCGCCGTCCATTGCTGCTGAGACAATTCCTCCTGCATAGCCAGCTCCTTCACCGCATGGGTACAAGCCTTTTATCTCAGGATGCTCGAAGCTCTCTTTATCTCTTGGAATTCGAACAGGTGAGGAAGTTCTACTTTCCAGGCCAATTAACTGCGCTTCATTGGTTAGGTACCCTTTCATCTTTTGCCCAAAGGTCTTTAAACCAAAAGCTAAACGACTGGATATAAACTCCGGAAGTATGTCTCGCATCTCTACGGAATTCAAGCCTGGCTGATAGGAAGTGTCCAAAAGGGAATCACTTACTTTTCGATTCACAAAATCTACCATCCGCTGTGCTGGGGCTACCTGAGTTTGACCTCCGGCGATCCAAGCCTTTTTTTCTATATCAGCTTGGAACTGCATAGCTGCAAGCGGTCCAAACTTCTGATATTCTGGAAGATCTTCCAACTCCACGGCGACAACCATTCCTGAATTGGCGAATTTGCCGTTTCTTCGACTTGGACTCATACCATTGACGACCAACTCACCGGGTGAGGTGGCAGCAGGTACTATAAAACCACCGGGGCACATACAAAAGCTAAATACTCCACGCTGCTTGCCTTTGTATTCTGCCTGCTGAACAAGAGAATAAGCTGAAGCCGGCAGATACGGGCCACGATCAACTTCGCAGTGATACTGAATCTGATCAATTAGAGATTGCCGGTGCTCGATCCTTACGCCCAAAGCAAAAGGCTTTGCTTCTATCAAAATCTTTTTTGCATGGAGCAATTCAAAAATATCTCGCGCAGAATGTCCTGTGGCAAGGATTACTCCTGCCCCTTTGATCGTATCGCC
>JBDNIP010000398.1:0-6272 GCA_041688245.1 Algoriphagus sp. | reverse complement strand
AGCCAATTATGTTAAGTATTCTTGCCTCATAAGTACCTTCATCTCGAGCTTCAATACTTTGCTTATTTAACTCATTCATCAATTGACTTTGAGTTCCATTCAGGTCCGTAAACCACCATTGGGTTTGGGCTACATTCAGGAAATCGGTGTCAGCAGAAATCACCGCAAAACCAGAATCCGGACATAGTGTCTCTGCTGTAAGGACTACTTGCTGTGAGAGTAGTGTGGGCTCTACTTCAAAAGTAATTGGAGTCTGTCCGCAAGGTAAACTGCCAAGAGGTTGTACGTCTAGTGAAAACTGACCGAAAGTCGTTAAGGTCAACAACTGATCTGTGCCGATAATATTGCCTGAGCTATCAAACCAACTGAACTCAGCCTTCGCGGGATCGACTGTTCCAATCTCTGCTTTGTAAGTTTTTGTCCCTTGACAGGTTTCTTCGAAGAATTCTGGAGAATATGATATTTTTTGATTGACAAGGACCTTCAATTCTTTGAATTCAGGGCATAAAGTGCCATTCTGGGAAGGATCGAACGCATAAAAACTATAAGTACCAGATTGATCTAACAGAATGGATTCTCCTGATAGAAAATCCGTTGTAATTCCTTTTGGATTTGTGACTTGATATTCTAAACTCTGGTTTGAGGTAGGGGTGATGGAATAGGTTTCACAAATTGATAGACTTGAAGGTATTTCGAATTCTACTTTATCGGGATTGACTAATACTTCCAGACTATTTCTCCCCAGTTCACAATTTTTCTTGATCGCGGGAATTACACTGAAAACTGCTACTTCATAAATTCCAGATTCGGTCACTGTGATGGTCTCTAGGTCATTGAATTGAGGAAGGTTTGTCGTTCCGTTTTGGTCAAATCTCCTCCAAGTGACTTTATTTACTTCATTGGGGAGGTCTATAATGGCGGTAATTGTTGCGCCAGGCCCAAGTTCACAAAGCTTCGTGGATTCCAATGATACTTCTACGGCTAATATTGGTTCTTTAATCTCAAACTCTTTAGGAGGAATCGGGCAAGCAGCGCTATTAGCCGGCTGAACATCTAGTTTATAGCGTCCAAAAGAAATTGGATTTAGAATTTGACCGGTACTTACTACTTGATCATTTTCATCCAACCATCGAAAAACAACTGTGGCTGGGTCTGTTCCAAAAATATTAGCTCGATAAGTAAGATTACCAAAGCAATCCTCTTTGATTAATTCTAGGTCAAAAATCACAGGATCAACCAACTTAACGGTCAGTAATTTTTCAGAAGGGCAGATGGTGGAAGAACCCGGCACGCTTCCTACCAACGAATAATCACCAGCTTCTGTAATTAAAAAGACCTCTCCTGCTGGTTTGATTTCCTGATTTCCAGTGGTGATATTGATAAGTGTAAATTCTAGTGCTTGATTAGTCCTTGGGAGAAGTTCATAAGACTGACAAATAGCTAATGTGCTAGGAATATTAAATCTTGATTGATCTAAACTTGGGACTGAGACTTCATTTGCTTCAGGGACATTACAATCATTACCCCTGTAGATTTCTACAAAATAAGTCCCCCCAGGAATAGTAATTGGAATCTCAGTCACATCTGTAAAAGGACCTTCTTGTACGAGTGTTCCTTTTTCGTTTATAATCCTATAGTTTCCAGAAGATGGAGGGCTCTGAAATTTAATCTTGAAACTCCCATCGATTTTACCTGAGGGGATACATTGTTCTGCGAAAATATCTTCAATTACAAATACCAATTCTTGAGGCGGATTTATCAAAGGAACTAAAGAACCAAATGAGTTAGAGCAATTTCCTAGAATTCCGATCAACGAATAGATCCCACTTTTTAATCCAGAAATAGTATACTGTTCATCTGCTTGGAGAGCTGGTATAGTCGTTCCCAAGCCTTCGATAAAAACAAAGTCGAGAGGCGTGATAGCTGTTATAGTTAATTCTCCATCAAAGCTATCACAATCTGTAGCTTTTTTGGAAGGGCTGACAATGAATTCTGGTTGTGGAAAGTATTCTAGAGGGCGTGATTTGATTAGTAGGCAAGTGGGATTTAGTGATAGATCCGGTTCAAAAATTATTTCATAGTCACCATCTCCACTCAAGTTTTGATTTGGTAGGATTTCGATTTTATTTCCATATCCTAAATTCACTGAGATTGATTCTCCTGATTTAAGATATTTCCAAGTTCCTGAGATGGCAGGCGTGGTTGAAAATGTAGTGGGAAGGTCTGGACAGACAATAGCCTCGGTAGCAGAGATTTGATAGTCTGTTATCTCTGAAAGGAGAGTCGACACGTTAGTTTCGCATTCTTTTTCACCATTTGTTCCAAGAAAATAAAAAGAGACAGAATAAGTATCTGCTGTAGTTAAACTGATGGTGTTTTGGCTACCTATGGCATTTCCATTAGAATCTTTCCACTCAAAAATATAACTCGAAAAATTTGAACTGGTTGGGCTGATTGCGGACAAGGAGATTGGATCTGTTTGGCAGAAGGAATAGGTAGGCTGCAGTAAGACTGTTGGCCCAGGTACCACTTGAACATTCAATGAATTTGAATAAATTTCAATACCTGTGCGCTTTACTTTGAGTTCTACTCGATAAGCACCTTGGTCTGAAAAAGTGAATGCAATCGTTTCAAATAAAGTTCCTCCGAATCGGTCAAAAACTATTTGATTGTTAGGATCAAAAATTTTCCAAAAATAAACATCTGTGATAGGATTTCCGCCGCCAGAATAGGCAGCTAACACGGTACCAAATAGGTTACAGAGATTATTAGGTCCTATTAGTTGAGGATCGGCAATTATCTGATTTGATGTGGTTTCTGAGAAGGAATTTAGTAAAAAATAGTTTTTGCCAGCGATAGGATACCACGCTAAAAAAGAAAAAAGAATGAATACAGATACGACTATTTTTTTCAACTTCTCTAGGTAAAGAACTCATTATGGAATGCTAAAGTACATTAATTTGATCCCTCAAAAAATTTACCAATTTTTCGAATATCCTAGATAGTCACTAATGTCAGCGTACAAACATCCAATCAGTTTCATTACTCATCGCATCTGAAAACTCATAGCGCTCCAAATTAAATAATTTCAATTCTTCTGGTTTTGTTATCCGATTTTTGATCGCAAAGTCGGTCATTAATCCACGGGCTTGCTTGGCGAAGAAGCCCACTACCTGATAACTGTTATTTTTGAATTCCTTGAAATGAATGTTAATAACCGGGCTGTTAACGGTCTTCAAATCTACTGATTTGAAATACTCTTGGGAGGCCAGATTGACTATTGATTCACCTTCCGCAGCAGAATTGATGGCTTTCGCAATTTTTTTATCCCAAAATTCATAGAGGTTTTTTCCTTTTTTATTCTCAAGCCGGGTTCCCATTTCCAATCGGTAAGGCTGAATCAGATCCAGAGGCTTTAGAAGACCATATAGTCCGGACAAAATACGTAAGTGCTTCTGTGCAAAATCAAAATCCAGTTCGGTGTAATTGTCCACATCTATTTTGGTATAGACATCTCCTTTGAAAGCCAATAAAGCTTGCTTGGAATTTTCAAAATTGAATTCTTTTTGAAAGGTTTTGAAACGTTCTTCATTGAGATTGGCAAGGTTTTCGGAAATGCCCATTAGGCTTCCAATCTCTTTCGAAGATTTTTTTTTCAGGACTGAAATCAGTGATTTAGTTTCAGTCTGAAATTCAGGAAGCGTGTGTTCTTGAATGCTTGGTGCACTGTAGTCCAGCGTTTTTGCTGGCGAAATAAGAATGAGCATACTATTGAATAATGGTAATTGCTTTAGTGATTGATTCTGTTTTATTTTGGTCTCCGCTGGTATACTTGACCACCACGGCATATGTTCCATTCGGAACAAAATTTCCGCCAACTTGACCATCCCAAGGGCAGAAAGGCTGTCTTGGTTCAATGTTTTCATGCTGGCAATAGAATATTAATTCTCCCCAACGATTATAAATATAGACTTCTGCATCATCGATGTATTCATTTGCATACAGGATAAAATTTCGATTCGGATCATTTAGGACAATTCCATTTGGAAATGAGATTCTCAACCCACAATCCTCTAGTACCTCAAAATTAGTGATATAGAAACAACCTATATTATCAGAAACTGTAAGTTCATAAATTCCCGGTACTGTCGGAGTGAAAACCGCATCTGCAGACACCTCTGTTCCATCTAGTTTCCAAGAATAGTTATCATAAATTCCTGGATCTATACGCTGAGTAACCCCTTCAATTGCACAGATTGTAATACTTTGTGAGATAATAGGGACGATAATAGTTGATTTTATGACCGATCCTCTCGCCCTACCAATGTCGCAACCTGCGGCATTCCGCAAAAGTACTTCATAGATGCCTTCTTGACTAACTTCAATTATCGGGATATCGTTAAATGCCGGAATTCTCGTCCTTGTTCCACCTTGTACACTGTACCATTCAATGTTTTGAACCTGAGATAAATCTGCATCTACCGCGATGGTGGTGCTTATTTGGTCTGCACAGAATGGAACAATATCAAGCGCAACCTCAAGGTTTTCCGTTATTGCTGTTGCATCGAATGATTTTTGATTGGTAGGACAAAGTCCTCCTACTCTTGGTTGAACCTCTAAAGAATAGGTATCTGAAGTCGATGGAACAAAGATCTGAGATCTTCCAACAATTATTCCTCCTGCATCTCTCCACAAGAAAACCACGTCAGCAGGATTGGCATTGTTCAGGATAGCCTCGTATTGAACCCCAACTTGACAATCGATTATTGGTGGAGAAACTTCAAAATCTAAAGGCTGTGTTATTGTAGCGTCTATGGTTAGTTCCCTAGGACAATCGATACCTGCGGGATCTTCCCCTCTTACTACATAGGAGCCAGTTTGAGTAATGGTGAAGTCCCCATTAGCGTCTGGGGAAATCACGGTTCCGTTAGCATTGGTCACAGTGAAGAGCAACTGTTGTGGAGAAATAGGTATAAAGGTGAAGTTGCCGCAAGCAGTGAGTGTGGAGGGAACTGAGAATACAACTTCAAATTTCTGAGCAATCGTATAGGTATCAGGATCCGGAATGGCGCAATTCGATGGGTCTGTGACCTCTACTGAATAATCTCCATGAGGAACATTTATTGCAACCTGACTACTGTTGGTGAAATTGCCTGCGAAAGTTTGTCCATCTCCTTGTCGAGTAATCAAATAGCTTCCTGATTGAGCTGTAATAAAAGCAATTGTCAGGCTTCCGGCTGCGACTCCATCTGGACTACAGATTTGATCCTGGGTAGTAATCGTGTAGTCAAACCCTACTGGAGGATTGGAATTCTCTACTGTTACTGTAGCGAAGTAAAAACAGCCAGTGCTATTCTCAGCTTCAATGGTATAAACACCTGGAAGTAAATTCGAAACTGGAATCACATCCCCAGCAGTCACATTAGAGAAAATATCACCAGTCTCTTGAATGGTTACAGTTGCAGCATCTGCTTGCATAGTAATCTCGAACGAACCATCAGCAGTGTTACAAGCTGTTGCTGGTGTGGTCTGATTAGCTACCAACAGTGGTAGTTGATTCACCAACAAGGGTAGACTTTTGACTATAGTGCAGCCGTCTAGAATCGGATCCTGAGCCACAAAAATGATTTCATATAGACCAGGTCCAGGCAGGTTAGTTACAAGTAATTCCAATTCGAAGAAATTTCCCAGTGGGACTCGTGTAGGATCTCCATCAAGTTCATAAAACCAATCTCCAGTAATCGGAGTATTAGGTGCAAATATGACCGCAGTCTCTTCGTAGCAAACTTCTTCAGCAGTCTGTGTCAAGTCAAATTGAAAGGCAGGGCCAACGAAGATTTCTGCGATGGCAGGACAAGCAGCATACAGCGCAGCCTCTTCATCTGATAATCCATCCGGCAACCGGAAACCGACGGTAACTGTGTAAATACTTTCTTCAGTCACAGTTATTGTATTGGAGTTTTCATCCCCAAAGACTTCACCAGCAGCACTCGTCCATAAGAAATTATATCGTTCTTCTGCTGGATCATAACCATCTATAGCAGTTAAAGTCACTGGATTCTCGGCACAGAGTGTGGCTGCATCTGGTAATGTCAGTGTAGGAGGAGCGTCAACAATGATCTCTGTGCTGGCATTGAAATAATCAATCGTAGCACAACGATCCACCCGTAAGTCGATGGTATAAATTCCAGGTTCATCAAATATCTGTTCCAGTGTTTGGAACTCTTCTCCCGGGCCGCCGGACTCATTTAGGATTATTGTACCATCATCTT
>JBDNIP010000397.1:0-11166 GCA_041688245.1 Algoriphagus sp. | reverse complement strand
TTATTGTTGGAAGGACTGTTCATATTTCTCGACGATAGCTAGGACTTCCAAAAGATTTTCCACCAAATGCGTAGGGTGATGAGGAATCAACTCGGCTCTAGAAAAGATCCCTGAAGTGACCGCTATACTCATCAGACATCCTGCGTTGTGCCCTTCATTCACATCAACTTCTGTGTCCCCAATTTTGATGACTTCTTTCGGATCTTTAATCCCAAGCTCAGCCATAATTTTATGAATCATGTATGGGGTGGGTCTTCCTTCCGGCACTTCATCACTTGCTGCAGTGGCATCCACAAATCTTCCATCAGTCCAACCTACCCGATTCAAAATTATATCGGTAATATCCCGACTGAAACCAGTGTTCAAAGCCACCTTGATCCCCAATGCATGCAATTTGTCAAATACCTCTTCTGCATCCGATACCGCACGAATCGAAGGTTCGGCCGAATAATAATCGAGCATTCCCTTTACAAAATCAGCATGAATCTTTGAGATAAAATCTTCAGTGATTTTGCTGGAATCAGGTTCATGGATTTCAAGCAATTCCTCAATGGCCTGAGGCTTGGAATAACCCATTTTTTCATTGGCTTCCTGTAGCGAGACAAGTGGATAGCCATGTTTATTCAATGCTGCTTGAAAAGCTTTTGCGACATTGTTTTCGTCGTGGATGGTGGTTCCTGCCATATCAAAAACCGCCAGTTTAATTTGAGGCATGCTTATTAAATTAGTATGAGCTTGGATTAACCTTAATAAAAGGAAAAAAGCTAGGCCTTATTCTCCTCCCTAAAAGCAAAACCAAATGATTTAATTGTTTAGCAAAAATAAACTTCAGAAATAGGATTTATAAAAATTTTAGGTTATTCATTTGTTAAAGAATCATGAAGCAAACGAATCACAATACAAATAAAACGTACTAAACAAGTGAAATTGAGGTTTATTTGTGCTGTAACGCTAATTTTTAGAAATTCACACAAACTTCACATAGCTTAACTCGATTTCTGAACTGATTTCACTTATTTAGTATTTATAAACTTTTGCTAAATGAAAAATTCAGAGATTGTCACCAGAATAAATCAGGTAATTGGACTTTATGAGCAATTTGGATCAGCTGATTATATCGGTGAACCTGTATCCCAAATCGAGCATATGGCTCAATCCGCACAAATGGCAGAGAACGGAGGATATGATAATGAAGTAATCCTAGCTGCATTTTTTCATGATATCGGTCATTTGTTAGCTCAAGACCGAGAAATTGAATCGATGGGCGGATTTGGAATCAAGCAACATGAGCAGATTGGAGCGGATTTCCTAAGAGAGATGGGATTCCCAGAAAAGATCTCCAAGCTGGTAGAAAACCACGTTCAGGCAAAGCGCTACCTGACATTCAAATACCCTGAGTATTTTGAAAAGCTTTCTAAAGCCAGTCTACAAACCTTATGCTACCAAGGTGGACCGATGAATATGGATGAAGCGGAAACCTTTGAAAATGATCCGCTTTTTGAATTATCACTTAAAATGAGAACCTGGGATGAAGCAGCAAAGGAAACTGAGGTTCCCATTCCAGATTTAAGCAAGTACCGAGAAATAGCTGAAAAAGTATTGGAGTTAGTATAGCTCCTTAGGTCAATAGATGATTTTGAAGTTATTCAGATAGTTTGACTTACCGTCGCTGGTGATTTAAATAAATCGGATTATATGAAAAAATGCCAATGATCTCCTTTTCTTTGATTATCTGGCTGGAAGGCCCACCAGTTAACTAAGGAAAATTAGATTAACACCAGAATTGCTGAGAATCACAATTTTATTTAATAGGATTATCAGCAAAGTACTCTTTTTTGATTTACTTAATCATCTCCTTAATCACTGGCTCAGCTTTCCATATAAGCCATTACATTTTTAAGTTTATTATTAAGTCCAAATGCTTACAAGAAAGCGGTTCACGACATATCAATTAAGGGTACAAGCCCCCTTTATCAGTTAATTTTAGTGCCTTGAGCTATTTATTCTCACTGTTCAAGCTTTTTAAGAACACCTGGATTTGACTAAGTAGATTTTCGCCAAGATATACTCGATAATACCCTGATGGATGGATTACTACAAAGCCTTATTTGATCACAAAACCCAATTTTGGGACAAGCTACTATCTTATTACGTTGCCTTTAATCGTATTTTTACCTTCAACGGTTATCTTAGAACCTTCTGCAAGCATTACTGAATCAGGTTGCATTTTATTCAAGAGCTCAAAATCTTTTCCGTAAACAAGGCCGAAATCTACTTTTATTTCAGCGCTTTCTACCTCATATTGTTCCCATTTTGGGTGTGTAACTTCATATTCATTGGTTACTGAATTATCCACTTTTGCATATCCCCAATAATGCTCAGTAATAAATTCAGTTTCACTGTTTTTTATTATTTCTGAAGCTTGTAAAGCTGCAACAATCTTAAAATTTTGCCATACGCTATTCTTTTTCCATTGATATTCAACAGTCCTATTTTTAGCATTATCTTCCCACTTATGTCGCATTGGCAATGTTTCATATTTTTCGTTATAGATTGTATTTGCGATGAAGGTTAACGCAGGTTTAGGCACGATTTCTTTAATAAAAACGACACCACGTTTCCAAGTATTATTCTCAAGTCGTTTGACATAGAATCTTAGATTTACTTCTTCAAAATTAGTGTGAAACGGAATTTTTACACCCAATAGTTTGGTGTCCAAAAACATAAAACCAATTAAGCTGACAAAACATTTATTTTCCCAGATATCGAGCTCTGTTCCAGCTGGAATATATTTTGAAAGAATACTTGGACTAATCACATAATTTGCAATAGCTAACTTCCGCCATTCTGCATTTAGGAAACTCATTTTTCTTTTTATTTTAATGATATACGACTGATTATAACCCCGATTGTAGGTGTTTGTTTGCAGTAGAAGAGCTCTGATTTTAGCGTATCTTATTTCCTAAATTGCCTTTCTTTCTCTTTTTAAAAAATAGGCCAGTCAAGAAAAATGCTTCCCCAAGGATGGAGAAGCATTTATTTGTGTATATCTGAATTTGTCACCAGCAAATGACAAAAATGACTTAATCTATGGTAATCACTAGCATTACAAGTACTTTGATCGCCCTTCATCGCACTGCTCCAATTTGGTACATCTTAGCAGCAGTTAAATATGGAAAATTAGATTAACGCCTGAATTACGGATAATCCCAATTTTATTTAATCGGATTATCAGCTAAGGACTCTTTTGTTTCACTTAATCATCTCCTTAATAACCGGCCCAGCTTTGGCATCCGGATACTCCATTCCCAAAAGTTGAAAAATCGTCCGAGCGACCATTGCAGATTGCCATTGTCCATTGATTTTCATTTCTCCCGATGCAGGCGTGTCGGGTCCCATAGCCATCATCCAGATTTGACCAGCTTCAGGTATAGAGGAACCATGACCTTTCCAGGAAGTTTTGGTCACGCCCCGTCCGTGATCGACAGTAATGATCATCGTAGTTTTACCCTTGTATTGTGGATCGGACTGCAGGTATTCCCAAATCTCTTTGATATAAGCATCGGTTTGCCTGGCAGACCAAATGTACTGATCGTATTTATTCCCATGCGCCCAGTCATCCGTCTCGCCATATGAAATATAAAGGACTTTTGGTTTTTTGGTTTTCAAGGCTTCCATCGCAAAATGATGGGTAAATGGATCCAATCGAACACCACCCCAAGGGCCTCGGATCTCATCCTGCATACGATTGATCAGTTGCTCCTTTTCGGTCAAGTTCGGACCAGTAGCTTTTGCAAAGCCAGCATTTACAGGAATCCCGCTACGCTCAGCATTGATAATGTAAGGAAACACATCCCAAGAACCGAAAGCCATGACTTTGCCTTGGTACTCAGGCATCCGGTTAAGGTGTTCTAAGAAAGTGACGTTTTGATTGTTGATTTTATCATTGCTGGTAATTCGCTTATCATCGGCAAATCCGCTCAACACTTCATTGTAACCTGGGTAAGAAAACCACATTTTATTCTGATTGTCTACCAAGTTGCCATAAGCACGATTCCCGTAGAGCTGACCTTCTTTGGCAATGGTATTCCAGAAAAAAGGAAATAACATTTCTCTTCGTTTGATCGGGTCTGTGGACCAATAATCTGCCAAAAGAGAATTGGGCGTTTCAATCATCCCCGTGTCATTGACCATCAAGGAGTCTGCTCCCTTGAATAGCTCCTGCCAGCGAAGGCCATCAAAAGTGATTAGGACTATGTTTTCGGTTTTGTATTCTTGTGCTTGAGTGGTTCCAACGAGAATGCTGACAAGGACAAAAAGGGCAGAGATACTTTTTTTCATAATGTTTCAAAAATTTTAAAAAATTCGCCTCCGTTAAGGAAGCGAATTAAAATTTATTTATTTCAAGTTACGGTTTTCGGACTTTGTTTCAGAGTTCAAACTTTAGCTTTTAATCGTTTCAGACTTCTGAATATAGCTTTAGAATTTCGCTTCTAGTTTCAAACCTCAGCTTTTTGAATTTCGCTACCTCTTATTCCAAAACCCATTCACAAATTTCAGATTCTAATAGAAAGGTAGCGTTCATCCCAATTTAAGTTATAACCAGTTTTAGATTTCTGACTTTATTTCAGCATTCTTAAATCCTATTTGACGTCCCACCAAACCCGAGTGGTAATCGCATCTGGACCTTGTCTTTTGATCACTTGGGTGTAATTCTCTCCGTTCAATGCCTGAATACTGGATGGATACATGTATCTCACCGGTACTGTATTGATAAAAGCGGCAGGTCCAGGTTTGATATCCGGATAGCCCGTTCTTCTCCAATCATACCAGCCTTCCAAACCTGTGAAGAAAAGTGAAAGCCACTTCTGGGTTCCGATTTTTTCAAGTTTCTGAGTTGAAGTTCCTGTATAAGCTACCTCAGCTTGTGTGAAATAAGAATCAGAAACGATCAGTTTTTCAGCGATTTGAGGAAGATTAACCGTTTCGTAGCGCTCTTTGTAGTAACTCATAGAAGCCTTAATCCCATTTTTATAATAGTCTGCAGCGGTACCAGAGGAAATAAATCCACGCTCTCGAGCCTCTGCTAAAATAAACTGTAATTCTGCGTAGCTCATCAAGGTAGCCTGATAACCAGTTGGATTGGCCAAAGAGGTGCATGCTGAGCAAGACCATAGCAATCCGATTCGAGAAATATGATTTGATCCTCCTAAAGCGGGGTCACCTGACGGAGAATATTGAAGTGCTTCTTCATCTGCAAGGCCGTTAGGCACTCCCTGATAATCGTTGGGATTACCTACTACCCCCGAGCCTGAAGCATTAGTCGGCTGTGCGTAGGCGTACAAACGAGGATCATTGAGCATTTTGAGTCTATTTTCCATGTTTTCACTCAATCTGTACTCATCAAATGACCCGGATCTAGTCGTATAAAGCGGATGCTGATTAGGCACATCTCCTAAATATTGCAATACCGCTTGATCGTCATTTCCGGTGAAAATTGGATTCTGAGTAGGATTGGAAAGGATCGCTTGCATCGCAGTTGAAGGATCTTGTCTATCAGAAAGTCTCAACAATACACGAAGCCGAAGCGAATTAGCAAACTTTTTCCATCTCATAATATCCCCATCAAAGAAGATATCGCCTTTCACTTGCTCAGCAGTGGTTCCTAAAAGCGCATTTGCTTCAGTCAAATCTTTCAAAATCCCAGCATAAATAGCTTCTTGAGTATCAAACACTGGATAATTCACCCCATCTTTTGCCTTATTAGCCTCGGCGAAAGGCAAATCTCCATAAGCATCGGACATGAAGGAGTATAAATGAGCCTTCAGGACTTTGGCTATTCCCACGTAGTTATTTTGCTGGGCTGCACCTGAGATCTCGATCACATTATTCAAGTCCCTTAGTGAGTTATAAAAATTATTATATGGATCTCCTTCCGGTCCCCAGTTGTACCGATCCTCGTTTGTAAACTGGATTTTTGCGGAGTACTGCATCACTACATTACCAATGCCCCAAGCATTTCCGGCGATTTCATTCGTCGTGCTTCGCATCACATTTGGCAGAAGCAAGTCGGAAGAAACTACTTCCGGACTATTGGGATTCATATTGATTTCTTCGAAATCTTTGTCACAGGAGCTAAGCGCAAAAACGGTCGCTAAGCTTAATCCTACTATATATTTTCTATTGAATTTCATTTTGTCTTTCTTTTAGAATTAGTTTTTAAACCGATCAAAATTTAACATTTACATTAAATCCAATGCTTCTGCTAGAAGGGAATGCCATATTTTCAATTCCAGGCTGAAGTGTCCCTCCTGACATAGATAAAGTCTCTGGGTCAAAGTGAGGATTCTCGGTCCAAAGGGCCAGATTTCTACCGACAAGAGAAATGCGCACATCCTGAATAGGCATATTTCCAAAGACAGTTTTAGGGATTGTGTACCCAATCGTCACTTCCCTCAATTTCAAGAAAGTCGCATCGTATTTTGCTGCCTCGACATTGTTACGCTCATAATATCTATTGTGCCAGTTACGGGAAGTGATTTTAACTGTATTTGGGCTATAAGAACCGTCGGAGTTTTTCACCACACCTGGACTAACAATACCGTTACCTTCCACACTCAAGTCATAGCCGTTTTCACGTCCGTAGACTGTTTCTGCCAACTGTCCTGAAGTACTTCCGATTGTTTTGGTACGGGAAACGACGATTCCACCGTATCGGAAATCAAATAAGAATCCAAGGGAAATGCCTTTATAGGTAAAGTTATTTTGCAAGCCCAGCATCCAATCAGGGTTGTAATTTCCTTGAAGTTTTAGCTCAGGATCGCGAAGCGGTGTTCCTGTAGAATTATGGACGATCTGCCCAAAGAATTCTGAGTTTGGATCCTCCACTCGCTCAAAACCAACTCCGTAGATATTCCCCATTCGCTCTCCTACTCTTGCTTGGATGATTGCACCATTACGATCAGTAAGTGTATAGGCATCTAGCCCTTCGGTCAATTCAAGTACTTTTCCACGAGTTCGGGTAAAATTCGCGATGAAGTCCCAATTGAATCCATTCCTATTCTGGATCGGCTTGGCATTCAATACAATTTCAATTCCTTGATTTTGAATCTCACCCGCATTGATGATTCGAGAAGCGTAGCCTGTAGCGATATCCAACTCAATTGGGATAATTTGGTTTCTAGTCCTATTGTCGAAATAAGTGAAATCCAGTCCGAGCCTACCTTTATTGAACCTGATATCCGTTCCAATTTCAAATGCTCCCGTCCGCTCGGGCTTCAGATCTGCATTTGACAATCTACTGGATTCTGATTTCGCCTGGATCGGTCCCCATGCTACTTGAGAATTATACACATTGGAAAGACTATATGGATTTGTGTCATTTCCGACTTCAGCATAGGCTGCACGAACTTTCATAAATGAGATGACAGATGGCAGTGTGATCATATCTGAAATTACTGCACTAAGCGTAGCAGAAGGATAGAAATAGCTATTGTTGTTTGCTGGTAGGGTACTTGACCAGTCATTCCGACCAGTGACATCAAGGAATAAGATGTTTTTGTAGCCTATCTGACCAAATCCATAAAAGGAGTTGATTCGCTTCTCTGAAGTGAATTGGTTGACTTGAAGGTTTACAGCAGTATTCGTGAAGTTATAAATCCCAGGAATCAACAATTGAGGAGCTACAGTTTCCACATATCTATTTTCCTGAACCATAGAGTTACCTCCAAGAGCGATGGAATAAGACCAAACTGGCTTAGTGTTTTCAGAATAGGTCAAAAGGAAATCGGAGTTTTGCTCATTGAAAGAAATATCATCCTCTCTGTAATTTCCCTTTGGAAAACGCTGAGTGCTGAATGCACGCTTTCGGTCACGAAGTTCATTGTAAGTATCTAGTCCAGTCCGGAGCATCAAGCTCAACTTTGGAGTGAACTTGTAATTCAAAGATATATTTCCAAAAATCCGATCCTTTTCTTGTCCGTTAGTATTTTCAAAAACATTGAAATACGGATTATCGTGGTAGTTGTAGTTGTAATTAAACTGCTGCACTCCTTCCAAACCTGGCATCCAATAATCTCGAAGATTCGCCGTATTGATTTGTCTGCCATACCAAATCCAGAGGTACATTAGATTTTCTGTACCGTAGCTGATATTTGGTCGGTTACCGCTATTTGTTCGCTGAAAATTAAACGAAGAGTTAACGGTCAACTTATCCGTGACTTTAGTTGCCCCGTGTACCGAGATCGTATTTCGCTTCAAGTCTGTATTCGGAACGATTCCTTTCTGATCCAAATTAGTATAGGAAAGTCTAATATTAGACTTTTCATTTCCACCTGAAATAGCCACACTGTTATTAAGAGTGACGCCCGTTTGAAAGAAATTATTGATATTATTAGGCTGAGAAACCCAAGGAGTAGCTTGTATGGTGCTTCCGGTAGGAGCATTCAAATCTCCCCCTCGAAAACCGGGAACTGATCTAGGAGAATCAAATTGTGGAATCATAAGTCCAGCATCGAGTCTTGGACCCCAGCTTTCGTCCACGCCATCAGCGATACCAGATCCAGCACCATTGACAAATGAGAATTGACCATTGTTACCCTGACCGTAGGTATTTTGCCACTGAGGAAGAACCAGTGCGTTATCAAAAGTCGTGTTTGAGTTGATGACCACTCCTAATCCCAGTCTGTTTTTTCCAGATTTAGTAGTAATCAAGATTGCTCCATTGGCAGCTCTTGATCCATACAATGCGGCAGCTGCTGGTCCTTTCAGAACTGTCATCGATGCGATATCATCAGGGTTGATTTCTCCAGCCGAATTACCGTAATCGACTTCTTGGTTTCCTGATCCTGAAGACCCTACCACATTATTTGAAATCGGCACCCCATCCACTACAAATAGCGGTTGATTTGCATTGATATTCAAAGAGGATTCCCCTCGGATAGTCACCCGGGTAGATCCTCCGATTCCACTGGACCCATTGGTGATTTGAACCCCAGCGACTCGGCCACTTAGCGAATTGATGACATTTGTCTCTCGAGCCTCGGTAAATCTACTTCCATCAACAGCCTGAACAGCGTATCCCAAAGCTTTGGTCTCACGCTCGACTCCGAGTGCAGTTACCACTACCTCAGAAAGAGCCATTCCTTCGGTCAAAGCCACATTTATGATCGTTTGATTTCCAACTGTGCGTTCAATATTTTCAAAACCGACAAAGGAAAAAACCAACACCTCATTAGGTGCTGCCGAAATAGTGTAGGTTCCGTCCACTTCTGTTATCGTTCCACGATTTAATCCTTTCACCAAGACAGTTGCCCCCGGCAGAGGCTCATTGTTTGTATCACTCACTTTTCCGCTGATCAGGGCCTCCTGGGCAAACGAAAAACTTATGGTAAACAACAGGCAAGCTGTTGCAATCCATTGCAAAATACTTTTGTTAGTAGTCATTTTTCAGTAGATGTTTGTTTAGATAGTTAATTTTATTGGGGTAAGTATTTAGTGTTATATAAGATTTTGGATATAGATATGCTTGGTTTAAGCCATGTGTTTTATCAGGTTATGGAAACTGGTTGTTTTGGTCTGGGATCGATTAATCAGGTAGGAGAATTCACTTAAGTATCGATCAATATGCCTTTTGCTTACCCAAGAATAAGTGGTTCTCAACCAAGATTTAACTTGATGAATCATGGTGTGTATCGCTTCGGAGTTTAGACCTAATTCACTGGGAATCTGCATGACCTTACAATTGTTACCTATTGGAATATGTCCCTTGCATTTATCTGAGGACACACTTGCATTTTCAGAGGTATATCGTTGAAAAATCAGTTGCAAGGATTTAGCTGAAAGGCTATTGACTTTCAATACATACAATCGTTTCACTTTGCCTTCCTGCAAAAGGTGTGTGAGGCCATGAGATCCAGCGGAAAACATCCTATGGAAGGAGAGCTTCATGTGGATGAATTTGTCGTGGAAAGTCAAGAGGTAAGTCACATGGGTCGAAGCTACAGGGGGAAGAAAAAAAAAACAGTTTGTACAGTAGAACTGACTGAGGAAGCTCAGGGATATTTTATGTTGGATGGAATAACCTTTTACCATATAAATATCCCTTTGGTGCTACTGGTCATCTCAAAGAAGCTATGAAAGGTCTTTAAAAGTCCAAATTTGACTTGATGGAACAGGGTGTCTGATCCCGCACTTCCGGTATCGCTACATTTGTTGCAGCTTCGGTCATGGTCTTTTCTTATCTGGATGGCATGATGACCACATTTTCTGCAAGTAAAACGCTTCGATAACTGTAATTCATTTAGGCATTTTTTGGACGCTAAGTCCCATTGGAAACTTTTACTGAACTCTGTGATCTCAGGTCCTTTAATCATATCTATTATTTGGCATTTTTGAGAGGATTAATATATGTATTTATTTGGTTATCCGCGTCTTTGCCAGTAGGATTGAATTGAAAAATGACCGCATCCCGATATTTATCACGGCTGTCCACCGGAGTTGGATTGATTTTAAAAGGGGGAGGAAAAAGTGGAGTGAAGCCACACTTTTTCCTCCAGTCTCCAGAACCATTATATTCAGCCACCGAGCGAAGTCGAGATGTGAACAATATAGTTTGGGTAATGGCATCATTGAGAGTAGTCATATAAATTCATGTGAACACCTTAATAATTTTACCAAAACTATAGCTCGAAAAACTTACAGTGATTAAATCAGAGTTATCAAAAAGTAAATTAATTCTCAGTTAAGTGGCATGAAAAAACATAAAATAATGGTTTCCAGTATTTTTTGACCCGTTTTATTTGTTGACAGATAATATTATGTTTCCTAAATTTTAAGAAATGGTTAAAAAATAAGTGTGCAAACGCTAAACTTTTCGAATGAATCCCTTTAAACAATTTGAAAGTCAATTGCCTAGACTTTTATGCCGCAAAACTTTGCAATTGTAATTTCAAAAGTTTAAGAGCGAATCAAACACTCCTCTTCATCAACCAGTCCGTCTGGATTTCATCTCCAAAAGGAAATGGATGTGAGCTGAATTTCTTGAAACCGTTACGCTCGTAGAAGTTAATCGCACGGGGATTGTGCTCCCATACTCCTAGCCAGATATATTTCTTATTGGATTGCCTCGCAAAATCAACCGCTAATTCCAATAACTTTTTCCCTAGT
>JBDNIP010000396.1:0-6475 GCA_041688245.1 Algoriphagus sp. | reverse complement strand
CAAAAACGCCAATTGGAAACACAACTCTGGGGAATAGCAAACTTACTTCGCGGTAAAATCTCTGCTGACGATTACCGTGATTACATCCTCGGATTTATTTTCTACAAATACCTCTCAGAAAAACAGTACATCTATGCCAATACCCTCTTGGTAGGGGAAGCGGTGACTGACTTTACAAAACTCAACGATCCGGAACTCTTGGATGCGATCAAGGAGGAATCTTTGGAAACCCTTGGATACTTTCTACTTCCTACCGAGCTCTTTTCTGCACTTGTAGCCAGAGGGAATGCTGACACAGAAACCGAAAGCAATTACATTCTAGAAGATCTCAAAGCCGTCCTGAACCATATCGAGCAAAGTACCATGGGAACGGAATCAGAAGAGGACTTCAACGATCTTTTCGACGATTTGGACCTAAACTCTACCAAAATCGGTAGAACCGTAGGTGCCAGAAATACGGTCATCTCCCAAATCCTTAGCTACCTAGATAAGATTGACTTCAAGTTGGAAGACATCGAATCCGATGTGCTAGGTGATGCCTATGAATACCTGATCGGTAAGTTTGCTGCAGGAGCAGGGAAAACAGCTGGTGAATTCTACACCCTACAACAGGTTTCAAAAATCTTGGCCAAATTGGTTACCACAGGGAAGACAAAACTCAAATCCGTCTATTACCCGACTTGCGGATCTGGCTCTCTCTTACTCCGAGTAGCCAAAGAAGCCAAAGTCAGTGAATTCTACGGCCAAGAAATGACTCGCACCACGTACAACCTGGCTCGGATGAATATGATCCTACATGGAGTTCATTACCGAGAGTTCGATATAAAGCAGGAAGACACGCTGGAAAACCCCATGCACTTGGATCATAGATTCGAAGCCATTGTAGCAAACCCTCCTTTTTCTGCACACTGGAAGGGAGATGATAATCCATTGTATAGCAATGATCCGCGATTCAGCCAATACGGAAGACTTGCTCCCAAGGCCAAAGCAGACTTCGCTTTCATGCAGCACATGCTCCATCAGCTGGCTGACAATGGCATCATGGCCAGCGTCTTCCCGCATGGGGTACTATTCCGTGGAGGAGCCGAAGGCATCATCCGCCAATACCTGATCCAAGAAATGAATGTGCTAGATGCGGTGATCGGTCTTCCTGCCAATATCTTTTACGGAACTTCCACCCAACCTGTATCGTGGTGCTTAAGAAATGCCGTGAGCAAAATGACAATATCGTCTTTATCGATGCCAGTGGAGCAGATCACTTTATCAAGGTGGGTAACCAGAACGAACTACGCGAAGAAGATGTAACCCTGATCATAGAGACCTATCGCAAACGAGAAACTCAAGACAAATACAGCTACGTAGCAACACTGGCAGAAATTGCAGAAAACGACTATAATTTGAATATCCCTCGCTATGTGGACACCTTCGAGGAAGAAGAATCCATCGATCTGGATGAAGTAGCAGCCGAACTGGTAGAGCTTGACTCCGAACTGAAATCCAACGAAGTTTCGCTGATCGGATTCTGTAGAGAGCTGGGAATCAAAACTCCTTTTTGATGATGAACGAGAAAACAGATATTCCGAAGTTGCGATTTTTAGGATCATCTTCTGATTGGGAAACTTCCAAGGCAGCTTCCATTTTTCAAATCAATGCTGGTGGGGACGTTCCAAAAGACAATGTAAGCCAAGAAAAAACTGGAGATTTTCAATACCCGATTTTCGCTAACGCATCCGAAAACAAAGGCTTCTATGGCTACTCTGAAAAATACAAAATCACTCCTCCTGCACTCACTATAGCTGGTAGAGGGGTTTATATTGGTATAGCTCATCTTCGTCTTGAAAAGTTTTATCCAATTGTCAGACTTCTTGTACTAAAACCGAAGCACAAGCAAAAGATAGATTTGGGTTTCTTTGAATACGCTTTCAACAATCTCAACATCTTCATAGAAAGCACAGGAGTTCCCCAATTAACGGCGCCTCAACTCTCTACTTATGTGATTTCCTACCCTACCCTTCCCGAGCAACAAAAGATCGCCACATTTCTGACAGCCGTGGACAGAAGGATTGAGTTGCTGAAGCAGAAAAAGGAGAAGTTGGAAGCCTACAAGAAGGGAGTGATGCAGCAGCTTTTCTCCTGCCAAATCCGCTTCAAACAAGACGATGGATCGGTATTCCCGGAATGGGAAGAGAAGAAGTTGGGGGAGGTGGCGAAATTCTCCAAAGGAAAAGGCATCTTCAAGAGCGACATTTCAGAGAGTGGTGAGCTTAAGTGCATCAGATATGGACAACTCTATACAGAATATGGTGAAGTCATAGATCAGGTTGTTTCAAGAACAGAATGCAAGCCTTCGACATTAATTCTGAGCGAGGCAAACGATGTAATCATACCTTCATCTGGTGAAACCCAAATAGACATTGCCCGTGCTGCTTGTGTTTTAAAATCTGGAATAGCTCTCGGTGGAGATTTGAATATCATTCGCTCCCCTTTGAATGGGGTGTTTCTCTCCTTCTATCTGAATCACAGAAGGAAACACCAAATTGCAAAAATGGCTCAGGGTATTTCAGTAGTCCATCTATATAATAGTCAGTTGGTACACTTAGAAATAGAAATCCCTTGTGATGAAGAACAAGGAAAAATCGTCTCATTTCTGAGAAGTCTTAACGAAATCACGGAAAAGCTGACTTTCCAAATCAACCAAACGCAGACCTGGAAGAAGGGTCTGTTACAACAGATGTTTATATGAAAACCCCTCAGTTTCAATTAATGCAGAAAACGCCAAACATCTAGGCCTGACTATTTCCAATTTCCTTCCTCCGAACGGCAGGATGAACTCTTTGCAAGAGTACGCAGATTCTACCCCGAAAGCTGATGGCAGAGAAGATGAAAGTATTACGTCAAGTTGTGAAAGATCTCAACGCCAGAGTAGTTGACAATCACTTTAGGAGTTATTGACGAAATGTTGACAAGTTTTTTATTAACTCATTATTTTGCTTCATATTTGTGACAACAGTACCTGAGTTGCATACCGTAAGATCTGCTCTCGGGTCATTTTTTTTATATAGGTTCATGCAAAAGCCAGCACATACCATAGATCAGCAAATCGCACTTCTCAAATCCAGAGGAATGCTTTTCAAAGAAGAATCCGATGCGATACATTTTTTGCAAAACATCAGCTACTACAGATTAAAAGGCCATTGGTGGGATATGCAGGTCGATAAAGTTCACCATACATTTGAAAGTGGAAGTTATTTCGAAGATGTAATTGATCGATACAATTTTGATCGACACCTGAGACTGATTTTGTTTGATGCAGTTGAAAGAATTGAGATTGCACTCAGAACCCAAATGATATACCATTTATCCCTGAGTCATGGCTCCTGCTGGTACCAGGATTACAGCTTATTCTCTAACAAAGTTTGGTTAGCAAGACATCTTGACAATTTAATGACAGAATTTCAAAGGAGTCAAGAGATTTTTGTTTTGGATCATAAAAACCGTAACCCAAATGATCACCCAGAGTCTTGGAAAATCATGGAAGTTGCATCAATGGGCACGCTTTCAAAGTATTACAAAAACCTTAATCATAACCTTCCTGAAAAAGCAGCGATAGCAAAAGGCATGGGACTGAACCTACATACAGAACTAGCAAGTTGGCTGGAAGCAATTGGTTATATCAGGAATATTGTGGCTCATCATTCAAGACTTTGGAGCAGAGATATGGTAAAAAGACCTATCCTCAACATCAAAAATCCTTCTGGTGCTTGGCTCCAACTACCTGTAAGTCATGTACAGCAAAAAAAGGCTTTTTTGATCATATCCAGCATGGTATTTCTTTGCAACAAGGTTACTCCAAATCATCAAGTCAAGACGAAAATTAAAGAGCTAATCCAAGACAATCCCCAAATCCCAGTTTATAAACTCGGCTTCTTCAACAATTGGGAAAATCAAGATCTTTGGATTTAGAATTTTGGACTAAGCACATAACTTTGTCAT
Organism: Algoriphagus sp.; assembly: GCA_041688245.1. Lineage (GTDB taxonomy): Bacteria > Bacteroidota > Bacteroidia > Cytophagales > Cyclobacteriaceae > Algoriphagus. The sequence continues at coordinate 2,482 of JBDNIP010000396.1, read as the reverse complement.
GACAGTACACGTCACGCTACCCATTTGAACAGCGTCCCAGGGCGTGTCTTTTGCTTTTTAAGAAGTTCTAACTAGTAGGTTTCCCACTTCAGATTCTTTGACTTTCAGGTATTTAGCTTAATTTAGTAGTCGTACTTTTTAGCTGCTTTTTATGAAATCATATCAAAACTACCGTGCCGAATCCCATCGCCATCCGACCTGGGATTATTCCGGCGACGGCCTATACTTCATCACCTTCCTGACTCAGCACCGCATCTGCAATCTGGGATCTATTCAGATACAGGCCTGCAAGGCTGAGATGATCCTTTCTGATTATGGCAAAATCATTGAAAATGAATGGCTTCGCTCATTTGAAATCCGCCGGGAATTGATCTGCGACGAATATATCATAATGCCTAACCATCTCCACGCAATTATTCGGATTGATCATTCGGATCCCCAAGAACAGACGCACGGCCGTGCGTCTCTTGCGGCCGCACGGCCATCCGATTCCCGATCGAAATCTCCATCCGATTCCCCATCCGATTCCGATTCCCCCAAATCCCGGATATCTGAAAAATGCATTCGGCCACCGCAATCTATTTCTTCTTTTTTGGGCGGATATAAATCGGCTATAAATTCACGGATTGATGATTACATTGACCTGCATCAATTAAAAATCCCGAAATACAACCTGAATAATCATTTTTTCCAACCGAATTATCATGACTTCATTATTCGAGATGCAAAGGCATATCACAACATCAAAAATTACATCATCAACAATCCGCAAAAATGGGCGGAAGATAAATTCAGGAAATAAAAAAACTCGCAATTCAAACCAACGCCCCAGGTTTTAACTAAGTTGATTTAAACATCCATCGTATGTCTTCTGACTGATACCCAACGAAATCCTTCACGGAAATTTGATTCATGTAGTCCGTTTGCTAGATTAACATTTCAAACCTCAGCACTTGCAATAAGTCATGTCAACAGTCGAATTAAAATCACACATCATCAAACTCGTAGAGGATAGCCAGAATGAGGAACTTCTGGAGACATTACTTGAGATCCTCAGGAAAAAAGGCAGCTCTTCAGATGATATGTGGGAAGATCTCACTTCCGCTCAGAAGCAAGAGGTTCTTGACAACTATGAAGAATCTGAAAACGATGAAAATCTAGTGGACAAGAATAAGCTGTTCCGTTACCTAAAATGAATGTCGTGGTAACGAAGACTGCTCTCAAACTTCCAGAAAATAGTCGACTACCTAGTCGATGAGTGGGGGGAAACAGTAGGCATTCAATTCGAGAGAAAAATCAACAGATTTTTAGACCTCCTCAGTGACTTTCCAGAAATAGGCACAGCTGTCAATGTAGAAAAGAAAATTCGTGCATTCCAGCTCACAAAACAGAATCAAATTTACTACCGCATCAAGTCAATAGAATTTTGATTCTCGCCATTTTTGGTGTCCGTCAAGATCCAAACAGGTTAAAGTACAAATAGCGGTAAAATTATTTAGCCTCCTTGCTTCATATCAACTAAATTCACATCTTAGCATCAGCAGTACCTGAGTGGCATACCGTAAGATCTGCTCTCGGGTCATTTTTTTTATCAGTACATGACGATACAACCTGAACAGGCTTTAGAAAACAACCTTCTGATCCAGCTGACTAAGCTAGGGTACAAGCAAGTTGTCATCAAGGGGGAAGCTGACTTGCTTCTGAATCTCAAATCTCAACTGGAAAAACAGAATAAAGTCAAACTCAGCGATGGAGATTTCAAGCAGATTCTGAATTTCATCAACAAGGGAAACATCTTTGAACGAGCTAAGATTCTCAGAGATCGTGTCCCTTACCTGGATGATGACGGGAAACATCGCACCATCGAACTAATCAACCAAATCCACTGGTGTCAGAACCAGTTTCAGGTAACCCAACAGGTGACCATGGAGGGCAAATACAAGAATCGCTATGATGTCACGATTCTGATCAATGGACTTCCACTTATACAAATCGAATTGAAACGGAGAGGGCTGGAATTGAAGGAAGCTTTCAGACAAACTGATCGGTACAGCATCCATTCCTACGGAGCAGGTCAAGGCCTATTCCAGTTTATCCAGGTGTTTGTCATCTCAAATGGTGTGAACACAAAGTACTATGCGAATGCTCCTCTCAGAGATAGATCTTTCAAGCAAACCTTCTACTGGTCGGACACTAAGAATAAACTGGTCACACAGCTGTCAGAGTTTGCGGATATTTTCCTAGCCCCTTGCCATATCTCCAAGATGATCACCAAATACGTGGTCTTGAACGAAACCCAGAAGACACTGATGGTTCTGAGACCTTACCAGTTTTATGCGGTGGAGGCAATAATCGAGCGAGTGAAGACTACTCCAAAATTTGGTTACATCTGGCACACTACAGGTTCTGGAAAGACACTCACCTCATTTTAGGCAGCACAGATTCTGACAAATTTGCCACAAGTGCACAAAGTGGTTTTTGT
>JBDNIP010000395.1:0-2294 GCA_041688245.1 Algoriphagus sp. | reverse complement strand
TTTGGTGCCGGGACAAGGCAATGCTGTATTCCACCATAGCCGCCAAGTGATTCTTGGTATGCTCCGGTATGGAAGAAACCAATGTATTGTGTGCGTCCCGCTTCAATCTTTGGAAGGTAGATATTATATTGATTTGCTTCTGAATTATAGTAATCCATGCTGTCGCAAGTCAATCCTCCCAGGGAAATATTATGGTATGTCTCATCCCAATTGTTGATGGCGAGCATAATGTATTTCTGATTTAATCCCCAGCTGTCTGGCAATTGAGTAATAAAAGAGCCGTCGATCATGTACCAAAGCTCCTTATCATTCTGAAGCTTTTCATCCAAAATTGAATACAACACCGCCCCACTTTCTCCTACAGTGTAACTACCGAATTCAGTGAAAATATGTGGTTCGACCGTATTATTTTTCGCACACATCCATTTTATGTTTTTCACGATCTGATCCGCCATATATTGGTAGTCATAATCAAAAAACAGATTGGTCTTGATCGGCCAGCCACCGCCAATGTCCATAGTATCCAGCGAAGGTGCAATTTTTTTCAAATCCACATACTTTTGAATAAAACGAGTCAATTCTGACCAATAATATGCTGTATCCTGAATTCCAGAATTGATAAAAAAGTGAAGCATTTTTAAGCTCACCAATGGGTGATCCTTAATCTTTTCCTCGTACAATCTGATAATATCATTGTATCGAACGCCCAGTCTTGAGGTATAAAAACCAAACTTTGGCTCCTCATCTGCTGCAATTCGAATCCCAACTTGAAACGGGACCTTGACGTGCTCCAGGTAGTAATCGATCTCGGAGATATTATCCAAAATCGGAATACAATTCACAAAGCCATCGTTGAGCAATTCAGATATGTATTGTTTGTAAAGTGTCCGCTTAAACCCATTGCAGATGATGTAATTATCTTTTGTAATCTTTCCTTTTTCATAAAGACTTCGTACCAAAGGAATGTCGAAAGTGGAAGAGGTCTCAATGTGAATGTCATTTTTCAAGGCCTCATCCAGCACAAAGCTAAAATGCGAAGACTTGGTGCAATAGCAGTAAGTATAGTCACTCTTGTAATCGTATGTCTTAATTGCATTATTAAAGAAGGACTTAGCATTCTGGATACTTTCAGAAATTTTTGGCAAATAGGTCAACTTTAAAGGAGTACCATAGGTATCGATTATCTCCTTTAAATTAATTCCATTGAAGAATAATTGATTATCCGCTACATGAAATTCTTTGGTCGGAAAATCGAAAGTTTGTTCTATTAGCTCTTTGTATGAATTCATTCGGTTCTGTTTACAGTATTAAGCGCGATGCAAAAATTGCTATTTTATTAAGTTAATTCAAGTCAATCAACACAAATACTGAAAGTCTGTTCTCTTTTTATCAAAAAATTTACAACTACCTACTGTACAAAAACTTAGCTTCCATCAATACAAGTTGCTAAAATCATCAATCAAAGTGATTTGATTAGTGACTTAGAATCTCAGTTTTAAAAAATTCGATCCTTTAAGAGTCGATTTAATCCTTCAAACAACTCTGAATCATTTTTTGCAAAGCAGAACCGTAGGATCTTATGATCCATTTTATCTTGAAAAAAAGCCGAGATCGGAATACAAGCCACTCCATAATCAATGGTCAATCGCTTTGCCAAAACCAAATCTGATTCATTGGAAAGATGCTGATAAGATACCAACTGAAAAAAACTTCCCTGAGCTGGGGTAAAGGTGAAATCTGAGGCTTTCAATCCTTCGCAAAACAAATCACGCTTTTGCTGATAGAATTTGGAGAGGGATTGATAAGTCGAAGGATTTTGGATGTAATCTGCCAAAGCATATTGGAATGGCGTCGGCGTACTAAATGTGACAAATTGATGGACTTTTCTTAGTTCTTCGGTCAGCTTTTTTGGAGCCAAACAGTAACCCACTTTCCAGCCTGTTATGTGAAAGGTCTTCCCAAAAGAACAACAGACAAAAGTTCGCTCTCGCAAGACAGGATGGGTCATCAGGGATATATGCGGCCGCCCGTCAAACGTGATATGCTCATAGACTTCGTCAGAAACTACCAGAATATTTCTCATTTCGATCAGTTCAGCCAAATTATTTATATCCTCCTGTGTCCAAACATAGCCTCCGGGATTATGAGGTGTATTGACCATAATCATCCTGGTTTTCTCTGTTACAGCTGATTTTAGCTTTTCCCAGTTCACAGAGAAATCCGGCATATTCAGTGAAACGAATACTGGGGTTCCACCGCAAAGCTGCAGGGCGGGAACATACAGATCATAAGCC
>JBDNIP010000394.1:0-2328 GCA_041688245.1 Algoriphagus sp. | reverse complement strand
GTAAGAAAAAAGAAAAGTAAAATTCATCTGTTCTGATTTGTACCATTGAAACAATTAACCAGGGCCTAGTCCTATACAGTAGTCGAGAACTTCTATGGCTTCCTGGTTTTTAGAATATGCAATTCAACCATATTTTTCAAAAAGTCATCATCCTAATCTTCAGAAGTATTTCGAGAACGAGCGACATTCCAAAAGCTGGAGATACAGCTAGACAGATTTTTATGCTTACTTTTTAAATTGGTTAAGATTATTATGAAGTCTCCTGTAATTTCATTAAAAATAAGATCCCAATGATTGTCACAATTTATGACCTTCAGCGAAACTGGGGGCATTATAAATATTCAAGAAATCGAAGCCCTGACGGGAGCATGACCAGTAAGTATCGCCCCTATCAGGGCTATAGAATAGTAGTTTATGAATTACCCTGCACTTCGTACAGGGTCACGAATGGTTAGGCTCCTTCGGAGCTAGTCAAAGAAAGATTCTCTAAATATTGAGATTTCTTCTTCCTCTAATACCCAAGAATCTTTCGATCCAAAGTCCAGATTTCTAAGCCAAATTGGTTGTAGAATGAATACCAACTGCATCGATCAACCCTATTTGGTTATTGATCAGAACTTTTTGTCTGGAAAAATCACGGGACTCAAAAATCAACTCGAGTTGTTCAAAATCCCATCAAGCTCTACCGACTTTGTTTGTTGTATCTAATCATCCTCGGACTTTTAAGTTGCCATTATACCAAGCAGTGTTAGGATACAATAATCAGCACGAGAATAAGGGTTCTTAACCGTGGCACTACTTGTGTTGAATAGTATTCCTGGTACTAATTCCACAACGAAATTCCCCATTTGGGGTAATCAGGATATGGATGACTCAAGCAAAAACAAACTAAAAAAGTTAAAACAATTCGGCTTTTATAGTAAGGGTTTAATTTATGCCTTGATAGGAATTCTAGCTGCAATGGTTGCCTTTGGCTTAGGCGGAGATATTAAAGGAAAATCTGGAATTGTTCAATTTCTTCATGAATTGCCTGGCGGAATAATACTCACTACGATTGGCGCTTTAGGCTTATTAGCCTACAGCTTATGGCAATTTTACGAATCTGCAGTTGATCCCAGTGGCGGCGAAGATGAAAAAAGGATTAGTACCAGAATTCAATTCGCTTATTCGGGAATATTTTATGCATTCATTGCTTTTTCGTTTGCAAAACCACTTTTTAGTAAGGGGGGCTCGTCCGACGATGATACTAAAAAGGCAGCACTAAGCCAGTTGCAGGACAAGGAATGGGGAATCTGGGTGATCTGGATAATTGGAATAGGGATGGCTTTGAGTGCCATATGGCAGTTCTATTTGGGAATTAGTTGCAAATTCATGAGGCAGATCGATGAAAATCCTGACAGCAAAAATGAACTCACAGTGGTAAAACAAATCGGAAGATATGGGTATATGGCAAGAGGGGTGGTCTTTGGAATCATTTCTTTTTTTATAATCAGGGTTAGCCTGGCTAGCAATGCCAGTGCGTTTAAGGGAACAGAGGGTGCTTTACAATATTTATTGAGTTTACCCTATGGTAATCTCCTTATGGGAGCAGTGGCCTTAGGAATGCTGGGTTTTGGCATCTTTTGTTTCATGGTTGCCCGCCATTCAGATAGTAGCGATTTAGCTTAGCCTGATCTTTCAAGTCAGAAAACAAGCAGTATGATTTTACCTTTAATTGCTGAAAATCTTATCAGATGTTATTGAGTAAGCATGATAAATAAAGTGTCTTTCTGTGTACTGAATAGTGCGCGTTTCAATTCATAAAATTATTTCAATTTCAAAAATGGATACATCGGGAAGTAAATTAACCATATATGCAGCTATTGCTGCAAACCTCGCAATAGCCATTGCAAAATTTGTGGCAGCAAGTATTAGCGGAAGTTCAGCCATGATTTCAGAAGGAATTCACTCACTAGTAGATACTGGAAACGGAGGGTTACTTTTATTTGGAATCCATAAGAGTAAAAAACCCGCTGATGATAATCACCCATTCGGTCATGGCAAAGAACTTTATTTCTGGTCTTTGATTGTTGCGATACTTATTTTTTCAATTGGTGGTGGAATGTCTTTATATAAAGGTATTTCTCACATATCCGATCCTATTCCTCTTGCCGACCCATTCTGGAGTTACGTTGTGTTAGGTTTAGCTTTTCTATTTGAAGGTTCAGTACTATTCTTTGCTTTGAAAAGTTTTAGAAAGCAAAAAGGGGATAATAGTTATTGGAAGGCAATTAAACTAAGCAAGGATCCCGGGAGCTTTGCCGTGATATTGGAAGATACAGCCGCTCT
>JBDNIP010000393.1:0-2174 GCA_041688245.1 Algoriphagus sp. | reverse complement strand
GATAAATTTGAGGACGCCAAACACTGCATTTGGGAAACCGAATGGCTCAATGAATTTTCACAACACCAAGCTAGCAGAAGAATTATCCTGATTGAAATAGAAAAGGATTTCGTAGAATCCTTGTATTACGAACTGAAGGACTCATCAAGAAACGAGCTTTACCTGAATCCAGATGATAAAGCCATCAATTTTTATATAGCTGAAAGCGACTATCCCGTGATTATAAAGAAATTAATCACACGCTCCCCTATTGCGAGAAGAAAAGAGAAAAGAGTAAAGTTTTATACTCCGTCACTAGAGAAGATTCTAGTCGACATCTATGCTGAAGAGAAACTTTTCTATTATCTACAAGGCTCTGAATTGATGCACATATACGAAAATGCCATAAGCAACTATGCCATCAATTTCACCAAACTCTTCAGCTACGCAAAACGAAGGGAAAAAGAGCAAGACATCAAGCAGTTCATGGCGAACCACATGTATCACCTCGTTAAAGACATTATTGAATGATAAAGAAACATTGCTTTACAGATGAATGGTTAGAAGCTTTTAAGAGACAAAAAAACCACAAGAGAATTGACAAAATCATTTTAGAAAAGATGATTTACGCGTTGCATTTGCTTGAGCGGTTGAAAAGCAATGGACTTGATTTTGTTTTCAAAGGGGGGACCAGTTTGGTCCTTTTATTGGAAACAGGAAATCGATTCTCCATTGATATCGACATTATCAGTAAAACTGATCGAAAAGAACTCGAACGCATTTTGCAAGAGGTTGTTGACTCTTCCAATTTCACTGCTGTTGAACTGGACGAACATCGCAGCTATATGACCGGAGTACCCAAAGCACATTATAAGTTCAAATTTGATTCTAACAAGCAAGGTTCCGGTACCATTCTGTTAGATATTCTCATCGAGGATTCGATCTATCCAGAATTGATTGAAAAGCCTGTAATAACTAAATGGATTCAAACTGATATGGAGACCATGGTCTCCATGCCAAGCATTGATTCAATTACTGGAGATAAACTCACTGCATTTGCTCCGAATACTATTGGCATCCCTTACTTCAAGGGCAAAGACAACCAGCCGTTCTCCTTAAATTCCACTTAGAATCAGAATTTTTCAAGAAAATAAACTTCTTCCCTGAGTCATAGCCTAAGATCTTAAACTCAATTTTTGTATGGATATGAAAAATGAAATTATCTTATATCGTCCTGATGAACTTGCCGAGCACATAGAGGTAAAAATTGAGGATGAAACTGTTTGGCTCAACCGTCATCAGATCTCTGGATTATTCAATCGAGATATAAAAACTATTGGTAAACATATTAATAATGTTTTTGCTGAGGGTGAACTGAAAGAAAGCGGAACTGTCGCAAAATTTGCGATAGTTCAAAATGAAGGAGGAAGGCTAGTTGAAAGACAAGTGGAACACTATAATCTTGATGTGATAATCTCAGTTGGTTATCGAGTAAAATCCAAACAAGGTACACAATTTCGGATTTGGGCAAATGGAGTTTTGAAGGACTACCTTCTTAAAGGTTATTCCATAAACAACCGTATGAATAGGTTAGAAGACAACTTTGAAATCTTGAAAAACAAGGTGAACGATTTTGAATTACAGATAAATACGGAGCTCATTCCCAATCAAGGCGTGTTTTTTAACGGCCAAGTGTTTGACGCCTATGCCTTAACTTCTAAAATCATCCGATCTGCCAAGCAAAGTATCGTATTGATAGATAACTTTATTGACGAAAGTACACTGACGCTTTTATCTAAAAAACGAAAAGAAGTGCAAGTGCTACTGCTCACCAAAACCGTTAGCAAACAGCTAAGCTTAGACATTCAAAAAGCTGAAGAACAATACGGAAACTTTACACTCAAATCTTTTGCGCAAAGCCACGACCGATTCTTAATTATTGACGGCGCAGAAGTGTACCATTTAGGCGCATCTCTCAAAGATTTGGGTAAAAAGTTGTTTGCCTTTTCTAGGCTAGAAAAAGAGAGTGTAAGTAGCATTATGTCCGAAATAAAATTACTGAAAGAGTAAACTGAGGTCTTCCCCCTCCTCTAGGCGTAGAATCCTAGCCTAAGCGTAGTTTGCAAAACGCTTTTATATTATAAGAATCCCGTACAGTTGTCGGGAGCAATTCGGGCGATAAGATTTATTTTTAT
>JBDNIP010000041.1:0-4064 GCA_041688245.1 Algoriphagus sp. | reverse complement strand
GAGGTCGAGAGCGGATTCGAACCGCTGTACGAGGTTTTGCAGACCTCTGCCTAGCCACTCGGCCACTCGACCAATCTAAATCGGAATGCAAATGTAGGTAATATCTCTATTCCTCCAAAAAAGGAATTACTTATTTTTAGATTGATGAAAATATATTGATCTGTCAAATGCAGATTCAGGCTTGGGAAAAAGTATTTAATGTTGATTCTCAGAAGTATACGATTTAAAAGTAAAAAATACCTTATTTATAATAATTATAAATAGCAGAAGCTGTATTTTTAAATGCTTAACCTACTGAAAATCAGTTTTATACTTATCCATTTATTATCCTTTAGAAGCAGTGTTGAGGTTTGAATCCATGTTTGAAAAACAGCCTCCGCGTAGTACCTTTGGGCTGCTGATAAAAAGCCATTTACACTATTTAATTACCTAGAATATGTTATCCAAACGCTTGTTAGTAGGAGTTCGATTGAATCTCCAAATGCTGGTAGTACTATTCATGTTGGTCGGAACACAAGCTTTTGCGGTTGATCCTGAAGTAGATGAAAGTCCAGAGGCGGTGTCAGCAGGCAAAGCAATTTTCAAAGCCAACTGTAGCACTTGTCACAAACTGGACGAGAAGTATATAGGTCCCTCATTGAGGGGAGTTACTGAAAGAAGGGATCCTGTTTTGGTTAAATCCTGGATCAAAAATTCCCAGGCTATGATAGCTTCAGGTGATGCCTATGCAGTCGCATTATATAAAGAATACAACAATTCTATTATGCCCGCTTATGCTTTTTTAAGCGACGTTGATTTAGAAAATATACTGTCTTACATTGAGTATGGAGATAAAGTAGACCCAGCTGCCGCAGCGGCTGTTGCTGTAGGTGCTGATGGAGATGCTTCTGCAACAAGTGGTGGAATCCCATCTGAATACCTGACTGGGATCTTAGTAGTTCTTATTTTCGTTCTGATTTTAATTTTAGTAGTACTTGGTTTGATCATCTCAGTGCTTTCTAAGTATTTAACCAAACAAAATCTTGATGAGACTGATAAAGAATTCGTAACTCAAAAATTTCAATTTGGGAAAATTTTAAAAAGTGATGCATTTATTATCATAGTAACTGCCTTGGTAGTAGCAGTGGTAGCAAAGACGGCAATTGATGGGTTATATTCCGTTGGTGTCCAACAAGGATATGCTCCGGAACAGCCAATTGCGTATTCTCATGCACTTCATGCAGGCACGCTAGAAATAGCCTGTCAGTATTGCCACACTGGAGTTGAGATTGGGAAATCCGCAAATATTCCTTCTGCTAACATTTGTATGAATTGTCATACTCACATTCAAAATATGGAAGGTGAAGAAGGGGTTTCTCCAGAAATTCAAAAAATCTATGACGCCGTAGATAATAATAAGCCCATTGAGTGGGTGAGAGTACACAATCTACCTGATCTGGCATATTTCAACCATTCACAGCACGTGAAAGTGGGTGGTGTTGAATGTCAGACTTGTCATGGTCCCATCCAAGAGATGGAAGTGGTAGGTCAGCACAGTTCGCTGACCATGGGTTGGTGTATTGACTGTCACAGACAGACAGAGATTACAACCGATGGCAATGCATATTATGATAAGTTGGTTCAGCTGCATTCGGACTCTAAAGATGCTTTAAAAGTTAAAGACATCGGAGGTTTAGAGTGTGCTAAGTGTCACTATTAATTCATGATTTTCTTTGAAAATTCATTCTAGACTATAAAATGAAGGAAACTAAAAAAACATACTGGAAAGGACTCGAGCAGCTTAATAACGATCCAGCGTTTGTAAAGAATGCCGATAAAGAATTTGTCGAGCTTCCGTCAAGCTCAAGCGAGGATGAAGGTTCTACCAGAAGAGACTTCCTTAAATTAATGGGTTTCAGTTTGGCAGCAGCCTCATTGGCGGCTTGTGAAGCTCCAGTAAGAAAAGCTATCCCTTATGTAAATAAGCCGGTAGATATCAACCCTTCCATTCCCAATTATTATGCTTCTACTTTTGCTACCGGTGGCGACTACGCCGCTATCGTGGTAAAAACAAGAGAAGGCAGACCAATAAAAATTGATGGAAACTCACTTTCGCCTATAAATAAGGGTAAAGTAAATGCAATAGTAGAAGGATCCATTCTTTCTCTTTATGATAAAGAGCGGCTGTCCGGCCCCTACATTAATGGTGAGAGGTCAGATTGGGCTACTCTAGACGCTCAAGTAAAAATGAGTTTTGCCTCAGCTGGAAATGTGAAGATTATTTCTAATACAATTCTTTCTCCTTCAACTCTGAGAGCTATTGAAATCTTTTCTGATTCAGTTGGTGGAGCGGAATTGATTCAGTATGATCCTATTTCAAATTATGGTATCAAAAAGGCAGCTCAGGTTTTTTACGGCACAGCAGTTATTCCTTCTTATTCCTTTAACAAGGCAAAAACTATTGTTTCCTTCGGAGCAGATTTTTTGGGTACTTGGATTTCGCCAATTGAATTTGCCGGTCAATATGCAAAGACACGAAAAATAAGCAACGAACGTCGAGAAATGTCAAGGCACTATCAGTTCGAATCGAATTTATCGATGACTGGTGCAAATGCTGATTATAGAACACCAATAAGAGCTTCTCAAAGCGGGTTGGCCGTTTTAGCGCTTTATAATGCTATTGCAAAGAAGGCTGGAGCTACTCGAGTTTCTACTGAGAAGGTTACAATAACTCACTTGGATAAAGCTGCAAATGATCTATGGGCTACCAAAGGTGCTTCACTTGTAGTGTCTGGATCTAATGATCCTAATGTACAGGTAATAATAAATGCAATCAATGAAATGCTTGGTGCAAATGGGACAACAGTTGATTTTGCAAATCCAGTTCATTTTAGAGAAGGTGATGACCTCAGAATGAGTCAATTTGTGACTGAATTGAAGGCTGGACAAGTTGGAGGAGTTATTTTTTATAACTGTAATCCAGTATACGATTTTGCAAAAGGAGCTGAAGTTGCCGAAGGGATAGCTAAAGTAAAAGTGAGTTTGGCAACAAACGGTACAATGGATGAAACTTCATCATTGGTTCAAATGGTTGCTCCAGATCACCATTACTTGGAGTCTTGGAATGATTTTGAGCCGAAGCGAGGACATTTTTCGCTTTCTCAACCAACCATTTCTCCATTGTTTGATTCTAGACAAGCACAGGAATCATTCCTTGCATGGGGTGGATCAACTTCTAATTATTTTGACTTTCTTCAGTCAGTTTGGCAAAATGAGGTGTATACTTTAGTGGATACTGAAGGTAATTTTCAGGAATTCTGGGATACTACCTTATATAATGGTGTTTTAGCATTTGATTCAACAGCTGTAGCACCTACACCAGTCGGAGATATTTCTGCTGCAGCTCTGGCTGTTACTAAATCATCAAATGCTGGTAATACAAGCCCCGAATTAGTCATCTATCCTAAAGTAGGGATTGGAAATGGTATCTATGCCAATATTCCTTGGCTACAAGAAATGCCAGATCCAGTAACTAAGGCGACATGGGACAATTACCTAACTGTCTCTCAGAAATGGGCCACAGAGAACGGCGTCACCATGTATGAAGAGCATACTGGGAAGGCATCGATAACTGTAAATGGTAAATCACTGATGGTTCCGATTATGATTCAGCCAGGTCAGGCAGATGGTACTTTTGGTTTAGCTCTTGGGTATGGTAGAACTAAAGCTGGGAGAGTGGCGAATGGAGTAGGTGTAAATGCTTACGAACTACTTGATGCTACAAAAGGCTTCGTCAATTTCGATATTACCACAGGAGTAAAAGTCACTGTCAGTGAAGATAAATATAAGATTGCAAGAACGCAGACTCACCAGACATTCATGGGGCGTGAAAATGTCATCCAAGAATCTACTTTAGGTGAATACAAGCTTGACGCAGGAGCTGGAAGATAGCATCCTGAAATTTAGAAAGATGGTGAATTTATAAAGCCATCAAAGATTTCACTTCGGAAAGGTCACCAATATAGTCAGCATCAATGGGGTCTGGCTATCGATATGAATTCCTGTATTGGATGCAGTGCATGTTC
>JBDNIP010000392.1:0-10564 GCA_041688245.1 Algoriphagus sp. | reverse complement strand
TGGAAATTATAACGCTGCTGATCGATTGAATACGAGCCTCTACCCAGGATGTACATCCCTTTCTCGACATTTTTCACCATTTCGGCTACACTCAACTTTTCTGTACCCGGCTTTAGGGAGACATTTGGCATCCGCTGAAACTGCACCGAAGACCAATTATCTGCAAAGCAGCAACCGTGAGACTCTGGTTCGTTAATGATTTTGGCCTGATCACGAATTGCCTGATAATTCACCAGAATTCCGTCTTTGATCAGATCCCACTGCTTACATTTTACGCCTTCATCATCGTAGCCAGTATTTCCCAGCGACAGTTCCTGCGTTTTGTCTGCAAAAATATTGACTTTATCCGAACCATATTTAAAATCACCTGATCTCCATTTGTCCAAGGTTGCAAAGCTAGTTCCGGCATAATTGGCTTCGTAGCCCAGTACACGGTCTAATTCCAGCGGATGACCAACGGACTCATGAATCGTCAATCCCAAGTGATCAGGATCTAGCACCAAGTCATATTTACCCGGTACTACGGATTTGGCAGTCAACTTTTCCTTCGCATGCTTAGATGCATTCACCGCATCCTCCTGCATGTCATAGGTATTTTTATAGCTATTGAAACCTGCAGGATTCATTGCTTTATCTTTTTCCAAGCCATCTAAATATCCATAGCCCATACCCATCGGTGCAGAAAGGGCCTGACGGGATCGGAAGCCTCCTGAAGTTTTATTCACTGCAGTAACGGTGAAATTTGGCCAGATACGATGGATATCCTGATCGATGTAGGAACCGTCAGTGGAAGCAAAATACTTTTGCTCGTTGATCATAAAAAGTGCAGAATTGACAAAGGCGGCGCCATTATCCATAGCTGCGTTATTCACACCGAGAAGCAAATCAATCTTATCTTTTACCGGAACGGCTAAGGCATTCTTTTCGATAGGTGTCTGCCAAGACACTTCCCCATGTCCTTTGACAGGAGCAAGTTCTACGGGCTCGGACTGAAGTTTGGAATTCGCTTTGGCGATGGCCACGGCAGTTTCCGCACATTTCTTAATGCCATCAGGCGTCACGTCCGAGGTGGCGGAGAAGCCCCAAGTGCCATTGGCAATCACACGAATACCTACTCCGAAGGACTCGGCATTACTGATATTCTGAACGTTTTTCTCTCGGGTAAAGAGGAACTGCTGTAAGTATCGGCCGATTCGCACATCAGTATAAGTTGCGCCTTTGGCTTTGGCAGCATTTAGCGCCGTATCGGCTAGGAGTTTCTTCGCGGCAACATCGATTCCGGGTTGCAGGAGGGTTTCTGCCGAGACGGAGTTGCCCATCATGACCAAGCCTGAGGTAGCCAACGCTCCCAAGCCTAGGCCGGAAAGGTGGATAAAATCTCTTCTTTTCATTCGATTAAATTTTGTTTTTGAAAGGTCTCATGAAATCTCGCAACCCAGCTAATTATTTTTGTATTAGACTCTTGTTTCATTTGCGATTTCAATGAATTACAAATTAGGGTTATAGGAAATTCTTTAGGTACGTCGGGTTATTTGGAAAAGTAAGCTTCTCAGTCCATACCCACAAATAAAAATACAAGAGTGGGGATATTTCACTTACAGGAAAGAAACTTGCGGTAAAAAAGTTTTTCAAACCGAACAGAAAAAGGAAAACATTTTTTTACCACATAGCCACATAGTTTTTTGCCGCAGATTTTATATTCGAAGGAGCAAAAAATCTTTTGCCTTTTAAGGGTCAAAATTGCAACTATGGATACGTCTTGTAGGGATGCCATATGGGTAGCCATGGGTGCAACCCATGGTCACAACGATCGATTGAGTTCCGGGTTTTGGCCGAAAAGATGCCAATCGAGAAAATGATGATTCGCCAAAACGGATGGAGGGTATTTTTTTTTGAACTACATAGCGAACATAGAAAACATAGCTAGAAAGCGTAAGCTGTTCATAATATATCCACGAACTTTCAAGACATTGATTTGAAAACCCTTCTATTTTTTCCCAAAATACCGAATCAAATCACTTTCAGCAGCAAGGTATCCAAACGAAGAAAAAGCCTTTTCCTTGATCAGTTCTATCATCATTTGCTCAGCCAGAACAGAATCCCCCTGGTATAAATACCAGTTGGCCACACCATAGCGAACCGCATCATTAGCGGGACTGCCAGCACCTTCGGTAATAAGCGAATCCACTGGAATCCCTCCCTTATATAAATGACAGAGATCTGCATAGCTTTGGTTTTCGATGATGGTGGAGTCTTGAGAAATGGGAGCTAAAAGCGAGTCTGCTTTTGCGGGATTTCCGAGTCGCTGCTGGATCATATACAGCCAATGGGTACTGGAGACGATGTTGTCATAAAGATCCCCAGTCTCCCGGCAGCGCAGGTATGCGGTATATGCTTTTTCATACTGATGATCAAGGTAGTAAGCCAACCCGAGGTGATACCAAATATTTCCTTGGAGCGTACTTACGGGGATGTTTTGGGCATTGGGCATGCCATCCGGTTCGATTTCATCTGGAGTGCCGCTGATCAATTGGGCTGCCTGCTCTAGATCCGCAATTGCTTTCCCGTATTCTCTCAGACTTATATATCGATGTCCACGGTGCCGAAAGAAGCGAGCTTCGTCTGGAAACTTCTCCAGCCCTTTGGAATAAATAGAAATGGCTTCTTGGTATTGCCCCAGATAGGCTGTGCGACGACCGTACCAGATTAGCGCTTCTTTATCTTCGGGATTTGCTTCGGAGGCTGTTTTTGCTTCTTGGTATTGTGCCAAAGCTTTTTCGCTTGGCTCCGGGATCACATAGCTCACTCCCAATGGCGTGGTAAATATGGAGTCCCGTTGGGAAATGCTTTCTATTTCTTTGGGGCTGTTTGGGCTACAAGACCAGATCAAAAAAGAAAAAAGAAGAAAAAGAAGGGGTATCAGGCGCTTTTTCATTGGTTTTTGAGGAAGGCTGTTTAGTAAGAGTTTCGAAGCAGAAGCAGGTAATCTGGTAGGGAAATTAGATTGCTGTTTTGAAAATTAAGGAAGATTTGTTGGATTTCAAATGCAGAAAACAGTGAAGTGGAGTTAAATCAGACTACTGTACGGATTACGCTTAGTCATCATCTTAGTCCTAGTCGGATTTTTCTATTTATTATTCATACTAAAAATGTCAGATTCGAATTGAGCAAATCAATATTAAACGTAGGAATATGTTGAGCAAACACTAGGATTTTTAATATTCAAAAACAATACTCATCAATTGAAACCCCTACGTTATGGCGACCTCTCAATTCCCCATTGACTTCATTTCGGTCAAAACCCAGAATGAATTTTGTTGCCATATCCACAAAGCTATCGCACATGTGGTACTGTCTCTAATGGCCTTGGTCTTTGTTGGCAAAGAATGAAATGTTAAAAAAATATTGCATCAAAATCACCCCTTTTTGGCGAGTCCTCATTTGGTGTCAGTGTAGTCAATTACTAAGTAAATTGCTGGACTAATTTATTTTTTCTTGAACATCAATAGTTTCTAATTGTCCACCAAGTGGGTGGAAGATTCAGTATCTATGACTTGTTCGATTATTTCCCTAAAAACTCAAGCGGCTAGACCGCTGTTATGATACCTACTTTAATTTCTCTTGTAATGAGTAGAAAGGGACAAAACAATAAATACCCCGAGTTTTGGCCGAAAAAATACGAACTGAGGAAATAAGGGAAGCCCATATTTTTTTTGTAAACCGCTGGAATAAACCCAGATTTTTTTTAAAAACCGGCCCAAGCCATGAATATCGTTGCCTGTAAAACAAAAGAGCCCACGGTATAAAAACTGCTTCCAAATCATGCCTCAAAAAAACCATGGATATCTTTACAGAGATTGCTGATCAATTCATAGTTGGCATTCTAGTTGAACCGGGTAACGGAAAGTACACCATCTTCTGTACATCTTTCTGTAGATCTGAAAGTTGACATGATCCCTGTTGAATATGTAATTAACATCTTCTTAGGATTTGAACTGCGCAAGAAAATATTCATTATTGGTAGTTGATGGATTAAGCCGGAATAATTTAGGCGCAGAATTATCCAGCCTTAGAAAAGCGTATACCCATAGCCTACACTTTTTGTCTGATATCGGATTTTTTTTCGCGTCTTTGAGTACATCATTAAACAGACTCAGGGCAGTGAAACCAGCTAGCTGTAACTAACCAAAGACATTTCTCAATTCACGGGTAGACTTAGATAGCTTTCCGAAATCTCACTCTCGTAAAGAGCTAGTAACACATTATAAATGTAACAAAACACCTGATTTAAACGGTTAAAGTATACACAGGATAGGCTCGCTACTTGTAGGTAGCTTACAGATGCCCAAATAGCTGAGCTTGTTCTTCTAAAATGCAGATACTTTTATAGGCTATTCACCTAATTAAAATATTACCACATGGAGTATGAAAATGAGCTTTTTCTAATCGTTTATGGTGCTGTACTAGTGATCCAATTTAAAAGGCTTCGCTGCTTGACCAATTAACTCACTAGGAATAAAAGAAAGTAGCTGGAAAATATTCAGCTGTCCGATAAATTTTGTATTTTATACTAAATTGATTGTTATAAGGTAATGATAACTTGCATCAAAAACGAAACTATCAATTAGGTGTCCGCCTTTACTGTTTTGTAAAATCGCAGAAATGCTGATATCAGGCTGGTTTTTTACTCGGATGCCAGTAATTTTGAATCTTAAAGCAAACGCCATGAAAGTAGACTATGAATTGAAGGCAAAAAAAAATAAGGTAATAGGCGAATTCGGTTATGGAATTATGTGGCTTTTTCTCTCACTGCTGATAGAGATACTCCTCTATCTTGGGGGTCTAGTAGAAATTTACTATCATATTCTTGCTTTTATATTACTTATCCCAGCGGTAAATAAATTTATAATGGCTATAAAAAGATATAAAAACGTGACCGGATAAAAAGATATAAGATAGTTGCATTAATGGCTATTATTTCGACCATATCAGTGTGGAATTCGAACGATTTCATCACGTGGAGCGGATTAATTTGACCATTTTTACCAACTAATTTTTAGATATTTGATACATGTCGCAGACCCAGCCAGCTAGATTTTCAGAAAATTTGGTGAATGATATACATTTAATTTGATTTGTCCAGAATTATACCAGTAACCTAATTTTCGTCACTCAACTGGCAGTCAGGCCCCCGCCACAGCGAGGCAGGCCCGCCACAGCGAGGCAGGCCGGTGACGTTACGATAGCCATCGGAAGAAGTACCGGTAATGCTAGTGTTAACAGTATATTAAGCTACTTTTTATCTTTTACTGGTGCAATTGCGGATATAGATGTAAGAGTATCATACTATTCCAAATGAATGTAATTAAAATATTGATGTCACTATTTTTGAGCTTTTAATGAAAGCTATTAGAGTGGTTTTTTAAAAAATGATATGATAGGTGGACCACGAGATCATGCAATATATTTCTCTTTTACTGGAGCAAAATTTGACATTAAATATTATGGTCTCAAGGAATAGGTTGGAGTAAAGACAATACATTGTGTAAAATCTCCTCAAAATATATTTGGAATAATCCTCTGGTTTCTAGTACTGAAAAGAAAGATTATTTTACCTAATTTCTTCAGATATACGTGCAGTTGTTAAGTATTTATGACCTTGAATACTACATTGAGCTTATTGACTATTACTTAGACCTTGTAGTACAATCACTGTAAATAATATACAAATCTTATCTTTTACTTTATTACACTGAACAGTGTAGCCATCTTTACCCTTTTCAGGTTGCAAAAAAATTAACTAAATACTCTTTTTCAATTATTGCTCTAAAAGAACCCTAAGCCAAAAAAAGCTACCTATATCATCTTTTCCTACCTATATGAGAATAATACAGTCTGAAATAAATTCGCTTCAATTTAGATATTGAGCTACATTTAAAAGAAATTAAAGAAGATAGTAAAATAATCGATTAATTTGTAGAGATGATTATCGTGAAACTAAAAAGAGATTACTATCTTACAGAATCCTTACATTGATAAATCAGATATGGCAGATAATATCTATAAATATCAGAAAAATAAAGAGAAAAATTCCTAGGTAAAGTATGATGAACGGTATAAAATAGTGCATTATGATGATAAAATCAAGGGTAACAGGTGTAAACTTGGGTGTTTCCATTAAAAATATTTTCAATGCAGAAAATTGGAGGAAAGGATCAGAGGAAATGATTTATCTGTTTACGGGTCAGGAATTTAAATTTATTGAGCTAAAGAAAGAATTGGAAACCTCAAAAAAATCGATTAAATATAGTTTAAAATTATGAATTTTGTTTTAATAACTTTATTCGAAATAATATTTATAACAGTCCTCGTGTTTTTTTTATATCGTGTAAAGCCTTGGTTTGGACTTGCACCACTATATATATTGATTGGCAGCAATCAGTTTTTTGAGACGCTTGTTGCTACTACATTTCAAATAATAATATTGAATAATTACACTATTTCTCCTGGAGCCATTATACTTTTTAGCGCTACTATATTTATCATATTACTTATTTACATAAAAGAAGGAACTCAGATAGCACAGCGTTTTATTTTTGGAATTATATTATCCAATATATTATTTGCTGTTTTATTATGGTTAACCCGAATTCAAGCGGAGAATATTGCATCTATAAATAATTTTAACAAAATACTCCCTGACTTATTTGATTTGAATTATGGTTTTTTTTTAAATGGGACTATTGTTTTATTAATAGATTCACTTATTATTGTTATCGTATATGAATTTTTGCTATCCAAGATAAAGTGGATAGGTTTATATTCTCGTTTACTTATTGTCATTTTATTTGTACTGAATTTAGATTCAGTACTATTTATTATAATTAGCTTTTGGGGAAGCCCCGACTTATTAAATAAAATAGTAGGCCAGCTCATTGCGAAATCTTTTATGGCCATATACTTTGCCTCTGCACTGTATCTATATCTCCGATATTTCGATAAAGAAACCAATCCAACACTTGCAGCTGAAAAAGCTGGAAATGAAGATATATTTTCGATTATAACCTATAAAGGAAGGTTAGAAAAATTACAAACAGAAAAAGAGATTAGTGATGAATACTTACAAAATATAATTGACGAAAAAACCAAAGAACTTGAAAAATCGGTAAAACGCTTTATTGTCATGGCTTCACTGCGTGAATTTAAGATAGATGAATTTACCACTTCTGATCAGGCAGGAGAGTTTTTAAAAATAGTACAGGAAGCATTTGAAGTTGACGCATGCAGTATTTATCTTTTAAAAGATGAGAAACTAGAACTGCTTTCCAGTGTAGGCATTCATCAAAATGAAATAGTGCATATAGGAGACATAAACTCACCTTTCTTAAATAAAGTCCTTAATAGCAAATCATGTCAAGTGATTGAGGATACACAAAAAGATCCAGCAATAATTAAAGCCATAGAACTAGGCTTACAAAAATTTATGTTTAAATCCTGTGCCGGCGCTCCATTGAGGATAGGCAATCAGGTTTCGGGGATAATTAAACTGTATGCTACAGAAGAAATAAGAATATTTACCTCATTGGAAAGGGAACATCTCCAGTTAATAGCTAATCAATTGGTACATTCCATTGAGAACAACCGACTTTTTGAACAAAACGAAAGTCAAAAAGAAATACTGAAAAAAGAGATCCTTGCAAGGAAAAAAATAGAAGCGGCCATCAAAGAAAGTGAAGAAAAATTTAGAACTCTCGTACAGCAAGCCGCGGATGCTATTTTTCTAATTGACCGAGAGGGAAACTGCTTGGAGGCAAATGATAAAGCAGTTGTGATTACCGGGTATTCAATTGAAGAGTTAAAAACAATGAATGGCTGTGACATTATTCCGGTAGCACTGCTGGAAAAAGTGCCGTTACTAGTAGAAGAACTAGAAAGGGGTGATACGGTCTATTCCGAAAGGCTTATAACACGAAAAGACAATTCATTTATTGAAGTTAGTTTAAACGCCAAGTTGATGTCTAATGGTAAAGTAATTATCATCATGAGGGATATCACCGAAAGCAAAATAGCAGAAAATAAGTTGGCAGAAAGTGAGAACCGTCTTCGCACCATATATGAAACAGAGCCGGAATGTATAAAAATAATGAGCTCAGAATACGAACTATATGAAATGAACCCTGCTGGACTTGCTATGATAGAGGCTGATAACCTAGAACAAGTTCGGGGCAAGAGTATTATAAAAATCATTACTCCGCAATACAGAAGTGCATTTGAAAAATTAACCAGAGATGTTTTCAATGGGGAATCCAGAAAACTTGAATTTGAAATTATCGGTCTAAAAGGAACGCACCGTTGGATGCAAACTCATGCAGTACCAATGAGGAATGCTGATGGGGAAATCATTTCCCTATTGGGATTAACCCGTGATACTACAGAAAGTAAGAAAATTGAAACAGATCTAATTCAAGCAAAAGAGCTCGCAGAAGAATCGGTTAAGGCCAAAGAACTATTTCTAGCCAATATGAGTCATGAAATCCGTACTCCCATGAATGCCATAATTGGAATGTCAGAAATTTTGCAGGAAAATAATCTTAGTCTAGATCAAAAGGCATGTGTTAATGTAATAAAATTATCAGCGGATAACTTGCTATCTATTATCAATAATATTCTTGACTTTTCAAAATTAGAAGTAGGTCAAGTTGTATTTGAAAACCTCCCATTTAAACTTGAAGAAATTTTAAAAGGGATTATACAAACACTACATTTTACTAATGAGAGGGAAAGTACAACATTGTCTTATGACATTTCAGACACAATACCTCAGATAATCATTGGGGATTCGGTGCGTCTCAGGCAAATACTACTTAATCTTGTAAGCAATTCGATAAAATTTACTGAAATTGGCAGTATAAATATTGATATTCAATTAGAAAGTCAGCAAAACGATATATACTTTCTTATTTTTAAAGTTACAGATACAGGTATAGGGATTCCAAGTGATAAACAGTCAAGTATTTTTGAAAGCTTTGTTCAGGTCAGCAGCGAAACTACTCGTAAATATGGTGGAACCGGACTTGGTCTGGCCATAACAAAACAACTGGTAGAACTACAGGGTGGGACTATCTCAGTTACTAGCATCCCTAATCAAGGAAGTTGTTTCTTTTTCACATTAGGTTTTAGAAAAGGTGAAGTAGAAATTATCCCTGCAAAAACTGGGAAGAATAATGTTTCATATTCAAAAGCAAAGGGTCTAAAGATTCTTCTGGTCGAAGATAATCTAGTGAATCAGCTGCTTGCAAGAAAGATATTAATAAAATGGAATTGTACAGTTGATATTGCAGATAATGGAAGAATTGCAATAGATAAACTGTCTACCGCTAATTACGATATAATACTCATGGATATACAGATGCCTGAAATGGATGGATGTGAGACGACAAAACACATTCGTAATAATATGTTTTTGCCTACATCTGTGACTCCTATTATTGCGATAACGGCCAACGCGCTGGTAGGAGAAGCGGAAAAGTATATTGCGATCGGCATGAATGATTATATTTCAAAACCTTTTAGTCAAAAAATATTATATGAAAAAATAATACGATGGACTGGTAGGGACAAGATAAATTCCTTTTGATCGGTTAAATCAGCTATAACTTTCATTGAAGAAAAAAATGTTTTTTATCAGAGGTGGCGTACATTCAATAATGGTGAATGTCCTTATGATTATTACTATTCCTTTTCAGGAAAGTAATAAAATATTGTAATAAGTGACTATATTTTACCTAGACGACTAACCAACTGAGTTTATTTTATTGTGCGAGCTGAAAACAAAATTGCTCAACAAATAACTATAACTTATAAGAGTAAACCTGATTGTATTTATAAAAGGTCTGACTCAGGTAATTTATTTTTATCTGGTTCTTTAAAAAAGTGAAATCTACAAAACAGTAGTCGGTAAGTTTTGATAAAGTTCAGATTTACATGTCATATAGATAATTTAAATTATCACCTAAGGTCAACTTAATTTAAGTCCTTTTACCCAAATCAGTGCATTAGATTCGGTTTCAAAAATCTTGTAAGGTACAGGTTGCTTTTGGAATGAAAAGATCATTTTCAGTATTCCACGAATCGCTACATTTGGGATGACATAAGCAGTTCCAAGGCAAAAATTTTGCATAAGTTTTTTATTCTCTTTTAACCAATCTGCCTGCATCTTTTGATGTGAAAGATTGGGAATACTTGCTTTAGAAGCATCGAAAATAATGGCTAGGTTCTTTTCATGTCGATAACAAGCCTTGGTTTGATCCAAGTAGGATCGGAAGTTTTGATCCGTGCTTTTAGTTCCGGTAAATCCAATTCTTACAATTGGAAATGAAGATTCATCAATGATTGCGTAAGGTTCCATAGTTTACAAACAGGATTTGGATCAAAGAGTTTTTTGCACAATTAAATATTTCTAACAGCGCAGAGGACATTAAGATTTAAGAGAAGAACTCAAATGATAAAATTCTGGAACGACCCAATTTATCTATCAGACTTGGCGCCAATGAAACGCTAACTG
>JBDNIP010000391.1:0-2855 GCA_041688245.1 Algoriphagus sp. | reverse complement strand
TATACCATAACACTTGCCTAATCCATAAGAATATCGGGACAGTCGTCTTAGAGTTGCTATGCCCAAGAAGGCTCTGAATGTACCTAAGATCAGTCCCATTCTCCAGTAAATGTGTCGCAAAGCTGTGACGAAGGGTGTGCACGGTTACATGCTTTTTGATGCCTGTTTCCCTCAAGGCTGCCTTCAGAATATTTTGGATACTTCGTGTGGAGTATTGTACTGGCCTTTCTTTGGTGCTTCCCATCCCTTCAAATAGCCAATAGTGGGGTTTTTCCCTTTTAAAATAGACCCTCAAAAGGGCCAATACTTTTTTGGACAGTATAGTATATCTGTCTTTGTTGCCTTTGGAGTTTTCGATGTAGATTTGCATTCTATCTGAGTCTATGGCTTTGATGGGAAGATTTACAAGTTCACTGATCCGCAAACCAGCCGAGTAAATGGTGCTCAAAATGGCTTTGTGCTTGGTATTTTTGATGCTGGATAGGATCTGCTGTATTTCTTCTACACTACATACCGTCGGGAGAGCCTGTTCCTGTCTGGGACGCTCCACAAAGTACAATTTTCTGTTGCCCCCTAATACTTTTTCATAATAAAATTTTATTGCGTTGATTGCCTGATTTTGATAGGAGGCAGATACCTTCCGATCAGTAACCAGAAATCTGGAAAATTCCACCACTTGCTTATCATTTAGTGAGTCAAGATCTTCGGTTGGAAAATGATTGATAAATTCTTCAAAAAGAGGAACGTAGCTTTTTACTGTATTTTCACTGTAGCGCAGCTCGGTTAGCTTGTTTGTATAGCTACTGGGGCAAGATTTGTAAAAGGGGGTATCATTTGGATTTAGCTTGTCAACACCCTGTTTCTTTGGAGGCTCTATTTCAAAAGTGATTTTGAGATTAAGTTTAGCCGATACTTGGTTGATTTCTCCTAAAAATTGCTCGCTGAAAGGTATCGTCCACCACTTGTTTTTGGTGTCCCAGCTTGCATAGGGGATTGTTTTGATAGGTTTGATCAGCTCTGGTATGAAACCAAAAAGCAGTTTCAGTCTTTTATTTTGAGTTTGGATCATCAAAACCTCATTTTTAGTGAGTTTGGGTTTGGCGGCATGAGTGGTACCGATTGCTTCGTCTCGCTCTATCAAAGGAATCCGGTCTCCGAAATAAGCGAATAGCTTTTCTAAATTCCCTGGATAGTGGGGGACTTCCCATACAAACTGATTCTGATTCCATCTGGCATAGGTAATTCCTTTGACAAAATGGATGTCACCATCGTTTTTTGGCATTTTGAGGAGAATTTTTCTTCCTAAAACCCGAATTTCTATAGCGGAGTAATTCATGATTAAAAAAATAAAAAGTTGCGTATATATTTCTGTACGACTAATATGCGCAATTAATTTTGATTGTATGGCTTAAAAAAAATCCCTCAGCTTGCGCTAAGGGATTTTCATTTGTTTTGCAATCTCAAATCAAAGCTTTCAGAATTTTAATTTATCAATGAGGTTCAATTCAATGTCGTAATTCGTAAATCACAATTTCGCCTCCACCCAGTCCCTAGCATTCACAAAAGCCTCCAACCATGGCGTAAAGTCATCTTTTCTATCTGCAGGATAGTGTGCCCAGTTCCAAGGTTTCAGGCTTTGGTCAATAACTGACATGATCACTAAGTGGGATGGCATGATTTGATCCATTGAGCTTGAAATATGACTTTATCCCAATACCAAATTATAAATTGATAAGAAAAGATATGCGAAGCTACAGCCGACTATCAAACGGATTACGGCTAGTCCCCCACTCTTAAACTTCATTCAGGTGGGTCTCATTTATGACCAGTAAAGCCTTCGGCTTAGCGGTCATCATCTGTTTAAAGTTTGAGCAATAATCAGACTTTTTTGAATTGAGTTACATTATGCCCACGGAGGAGTCTTTCTCTATGGCAACAACATTTTTGTTTTTCGCTATTCTATTAATATCATTAACAGGTAGTTTTGCTTGTATAATATTTTTCATCAGGCTTTTAGCGCCTTCTAGTTTAATAGATTCGGCCGTATATCCTTCAGTTAACGTAATCAATACTTCGAACAAATCATTAGCATTTGCCCTCATCTCGGCTTGAAAATCAGCTGATATTTTACCCATATACTATAAGTTTAAACAAAAATATGGACATTTTACAAGATTGAGTGAGCACGTCCACACTTTTAGTATAGTTTATCTGGTGGCCAAGTCGCAATTAATCAATCCATAACCAAAAGTCAGATCGTAACTGCTTGGACCTAAATCTGAGCAAGTGGTCGTTATTCTTCTAATTACGTTGGCAGCAGATATGCCGGGGTAACGCTGAATAATTAAGGCGGCCAAGCCAGCAACATGCGGACAAGCCATGCTAGTACCGCTTTTTAATCCATATCCATTTCCTAAGACGGTTGAGTTTATAGCAACTCCTGGTGCGACACAAGAAACTTGGTTCCAGGGGACTGAACCCTGAGGTGCTGTCATACCACCTCTTGAAGAGTTACCTGCAATTACGTTCAAATTGTTTATGGACCCTACAGCCATTGGGCTGGCATTGTCTTGACCGTTAATAATAGAATTGGCAGGCGAACAAACCCAGGGGAATCTACTTCCGTAAGAGTTGCCTGAAGCAATTATCACTACAACTCCATTGTCTTGGCAACGTTTTATAGCATTTGCATAAGCAACTGATGGACTACTGGTGCCACCTAAACTCATGCTAGCCACCTTAATTCCGTTTTTTAAGCACCATTCCATTCCTGCAATGATCCAGCTACTTTGTCCGCTTCCATTATCGTCCAGTACTTTTACGGCATACAATTTTGCTTTCGGTGCAACGCCAAC
>JBDNIP010000390.1:0-8072 GCA_041688245.1 Algoriphagus sp. | reverse complement strand
GTGGGTGATTGCATTCCTTGGTGCAGCTTCTGCTTTTGTAGAATCCACTTTAGGTCAGATCTATAAGGAAGTCAACAAGGGACAATATCGAGGAGGACCGGCTTACTACATCGAAAAAGGACTTGGCGTCAAATGGTATGCAATGGTATTCGCATTTGCCACCATTTTGGCCACGGCGCTGTTTATGCCTGGTGTCCAAAGTAATAGTATCGCATTAAGTATGAATAATGCCTTTGGAGTACCC
The DNA here is from genome assembly GCA_041688245.1 of Algoriphagus sp. Classification (GTDB taxonomy): domain Bacteria; phylum Bacteroidota; class Bacteroidia; order Cytophagales; family Cyclobacteriaceae; genus Algoriphagus. The sequence continues at coordinate 7,828 of JBDNIP010000390.1, read as the reverse complement.
GTGATCTATACTGCCTCAATTGTCACAGGACTCTTGGCAATCATTATTTTAGGTGGCGTGAAGCGGATCAGTAAAGTAGCTGAAGTGGTCATCCCAATCATGGCAGCAGCCTATATTACCATGGCGCTAATCATCATTGGAATCAATATCGCAGAAGTACCTGCAATTTTCGCTTTGATTGTCAAATCAGCATTTAACTTAGAGCCCGCATTCAGTGTAGTTTTTGGGATGGCGATCGCTTGGGGTGTGAAGCGCGGAATTTATTCCAATGAAGCAGGCCAAGGTACAGCACCCCATGCAGCGGCAGCGGCTGAGGTTTCACATCCGGTGAAGCAGGGATTGGTTCAATCATTTTCGGTTTACATTGATACCTTGCTTGTATGTACGGCCACAGCCTTGATGATTCTTTTCACCGGTCAATACAATGTCTTAAATCCTGAAGGCGGATTTATAGTGGAGAACTTGCCGGGAGTGGCATTCGGCCCAGAATATACCCAGTATGCAGTAGCCACCCAATTTCCTAATTTTGGAAAAGGTTTTATAGCGATCTCTTTATTGTTTTTTGCCTTTACGACGATCATGGCTTATTACTACATAGCGGAGACTAATTTGAGCTATCTCACCAGACAAATGTCTTCCAAATGGAGTCTTACCGCTTTACGTTTGTTGATCCTTGGCGCTACTTTCTACGGTTCTATCAAGACTGCCGAAATCGCATGGATGATGGGAGATATTGGAGTTGGACTAATGGCTTGGCTAAATATTATTGCCATCTTATTACTTCGGAAGCCTGCATTCAAGGCTTTGGCAGATTATAAAAAGCAAAAGAAGGAAGGCAAAGATCCCGTCTTCATAGCCAAAGATGTAGGAATTGATAATGCTGATTTCTGGAAGTAAAAAAAAGAGCGACTTACGAGTTGCTCTTTTTTTACGCAAATTTCGCTTGAAAGTCTTCCAGTAATTTTCATTCTTCTCATCAATCGGCACATCATCTCCAAGTAAATAGGCGAAGGCCGACATACCAGAGGACTTTTTTAAGCTGATCTTTAAACCCCCAGCCAATGGAATAAATAGAATCATCCCTGAAATCCCCCAAAGCCAACCCCCGAGCAAGATTGCAAGCAATACAGCCAAAGCATTTACTTTGACCTGAGAGCCCACTCCAGAGGAGTGATTATGTTGTTTTCTACGAGCTGAATTCCCCACAAGACGGCGATTGCTACGATCGGATAAGTAATTGATTTTTAGTGAGAAAAATACAAAGGACTGCACTAAAAGAACTGATAAATACACCTACGTAAAGAATCAGATTCATGATGCCGATAAACGCTGCAAATAAAATAAAGTATTTCATTCCAATTGTGTAAAAAAACAATCAAGCGAGTATGGAAACGATAAGTGTAACTTTTAAGATTCCAGAAAGGTAAGATTGGATCACTCGACCAGCGTGTTTAGCCCAAGTTAAAACACGCACATCACTAGCTGCGTAAAGCCTGAGTATAAACTCCGCAAAAAAGTCCTTATACTAAATCAATAGAAAAGTGTAGAGCGGAATCATTCCAGCTCAAGTCAAAGATTTGCCGGTTTGAAAGATAATAGCATTAAAGTTTTCCGCACTTAAAAAATTGAAGAGACTTAGATTTTCCAAGTCAACCGAATCGGATCCTATTAATTGGTCGAGTTCCAGTGTTGCGCTTTTAAGGCATTTTTAATTTCAGGAATTTCATCTAAAAGTCCAATTATTTGATTGACTAATAAATAGATAATTCCAATAGTTAGCAGTGTAACTGACAAAATACTTATTCCGATAGCGATAGCCCTCGGTATCCTTTTTAATTCAAACCAATTAGTAATCGGGTTAAGTGCAAAAGCAAAAAAAATCCCCCATACCAAAGGTATAAGGAGAAAAGCTCCTTCTTTCAAAATAACTACCCCAAAAACAATGGAGACTAGAAAATAGGCTAACCCTTGAATTCAAGAACTTTTCATGAATTTTGGTTTAAATGAAAATCTTTTACATTCACTACCGACCTTCTGGAATACACTCCATCTAGCCATGAAAACACATTATTTGCCTAGTTTAGAGTTTATATTTGAACTTACCACTTTCCAAAAGGAATTAAAACCGATTGATTTCAAGTTCTTTTTGTCCTAAAATTCTTGTCCAGTAGTTGATCCATCCTCAAATAATTAAGAAATAATTCATGCGAAAATTATTCCTGCTTTTCTTTTTGACTCCCGCTCTGACTTATGCGCAAGCCAAAGTTGATACTATACAAGTCTATAGTCCTTCCATGGAGAAAAGCTTGAAAGTAGCTGTCACCATGCCATCAACCTATCAGCAAACTGAACAGCGCTATCCGACCTTATACCTTCTTCATGGCGCGAATGGTACTTTCGCAGATTGGCTTAGCAAAGTGACTGAGCCGGGACTAGTAAGCCGAATGGCAGAGGAATACACTATCATTATTATCAATCCGGGAGTAGGTCCATCGAGCTATTACTTTGATAGTCCACTGATCGATTCAGTCCAATATGAAACTTACATCACCTCGGAATTGATCTCAGCAATCGATTCCCGTTATCGCACCCTTGCACAAAAGGGGTCCCGAGCCATCAGCGGCTTATCCATGGGCGGCCATGGAGCGATCACACTTAGCGCAAAGCATCCTGAGTTATTTGCTGTTGCCGGAAGTATGAGCGGAGTAATGAATATCGATACCCGAATGTGGGAAGTGGGAGATGAATTGAAAAACATACGGGCAGAAACCTTTAAAATGGCTCTGGGTGAGATTGACTATGAGTATCCTTATTCTTCCTTCACGGCCGTCGGCTTGACAGATCGGATCAATGCCAATGGTATTCCGTTAATCATCGATTGTGGTACAGCTGACTTCTTGATCGCTACCAATCGTCAAATGCATCAGCTCCTGCTTGCTAATAAAACTCCTCATGAGTATACTGAAAGACCCGGCGCCCATACTTGGCAGTATTGGACTGAGGCTCTGCCTGTTCACATGCATTTCATTCACAAGTATCTCAAACGGTAAAAGAACCCTAAATTAAAGTTCACCTTTTAAGCTTAGATTTGCTTTTTGCAGATCAATTAATTCTAACTATGTCCCAGTTCGATTCCATCAGACCATTTTATGAGACAGAGGCAAATGCTGCCATTCGTCAGATCATTGACGATCCCATGCTTGATGCCATTATGGGTTTTACTTTTCCAGATGACCATTCTAAAAACTGGAAAAATTTAATGCTTCACACCCAGTCCCTCCGGGATTTTCAAGTCAATTTCATCTATCCGGGTGTACAAAAAGTTCTTGAAAAAAGCTCAAATGGCTTAAGTACAGATGGATTTGACCAACTTGAGCCAAACACTGCGTATTTATTTATTTCCAATCATCGCGACATCATCCTAGATACCTCTTTACTAAACTCCTGTCTTTATGAGAATGGTTTGGTACTTACTACATCTGCAATAGGCGATAATTTGATCCAAAAATCCTTTTTCCATATTCTTTCCAAACTGAACCGGAACTTTGCCATTAAACGAGGGCTACAGGGACGGGCCTTGTTGGAAAGTTCAAAACAAGCTGCTGCTTTTATCAAAAAAAGTCTCTTGAACGAGAATCGATCTGTCTGGACTGCACAGCGAGAGGGAAGAACCAAAGACGGAATTGATGCCACTCACAAAGGAGTATTGAAAATGCTTACCCTTGCCCATGAGGGATCTGACCTGTTCTCCTATTTTGAAAAGATCAAAGTGGTACCCGTTTCAATTTCCTATGAATATGATCCTACCGACGTGTTGAAAATGCCTGAACTCCTGGCCAAATCAAAAGATGAAAAATATGTGAAAAGTGAAAATGAAGATTTTCAAAACCTTCTAAGAGGTCTGATAGGAACCAAAAAACGAATCCACCTACAAGTAAATGGCTTGCTGACTGAAGAAATTAAAGAAATCTCAAAATCTGAATTAGGCTCAGGTGAGAAATTGAGTAGGCTGGCCGCTATAATTGATCAGAAAATCTGGGCTGGCTACAAGCTTTGGCCAAGTAACTTTATTGCGCATGACCTTCTCTACGGCGATGAGGAGTTCAAGCATGAATATACAATCGATGAGAAAACAGCTTTTGAAAAAAGACTCAAGGAAAAGGTTGACGCAAAAAATGAATTCCTCGTAAAAAGTTTTCTTACGATGTATGCCAATCCTGTGAACAATCAAGTTCAAGCACTTTCTCCAAGCTAAGCATGAAACTGACTCCATTTTTTCTTGTGTTTTTTTTCGTTCCAATTCTTGTGTTAGCCCAAGAAAAAAATCCTGTGGGAAAAATAGTCACTCCCTATGGAGAGATCTTTATCCAACTGGATGAGCGGACTCCAAATCACAAAACAAGTTTTATCGAATTGGCAGAAGCGGGTTACTGGGATTCGCTGACTTTTAACAGAGTGATTCCAAATTTCGTAGCTCAAGGCGGTTGTCCAGATACTGAAGAAGTATTCAACGACCCGGAGTATTTGCTCGCCCCGGAGTTTGTCCCAGAATTGAAACATGTGTACGGAGCAGTGGGCGCGGGAAGAGATGGCAATCCCGATAAACTCTCCGCGAGATGCCAATTATACATTGTCCAAAACCCAGAGGGAATCCCAAGATTAGATGGCGATTATACGATTTTCGGACAGGTAATCAAAGGGATGGATATCATAGAACGAATCGTACGGGTAAAGCGGGACAGCAAGGACGAGCCCGTTAAACCAATTACAATGGAAGTCTCTATTGTCTATTTAGACGAAGAAGAATTCAAGAAAATTCTAAATTAATTCGATGAATCTGGAGATAATTTATTTTTAACATTACCAATTTTTTCGGCGATTAAATTTAATTTTGATCAGCTGCATCTAGTTTTGGCAATTGGATATCACAGTTAAAAATTTCAAATTCCATATTCTTAGTAAAATTTTGAATCTGAAAAATCCAACAAATGATAGGGAATAAACCGATTAGAATCCTTGTAGCAGGCTGTGGAAATATGGGTGCATCCCACACGACAGCCTATCACCACTTGCCAGAATTTGAAATCCGCGGTTTAGTCTCACGAGGAGAAAGCAAAGTGAAACTGAACCAAGCTCTGAAAGCAGATTATCCACTTTTTGAAGATTTTGAAAAAGCACTTGCTTATTCTAAGCCAGATGCCGTCTGTATCTCCACTTATCCTGATACCCATGAGGATTTTGCGCTCAAAGCTTTGGAAGCCGGCTGCCATATTTTTATCGAAAAGCCCTTAGCTGATTCTGTTTTGGGATGTGAGCGCATCATTTTAAAAGCAAAAGAAACCGGTAAAAAAGTAGTCGTAGGCTATATTTTAAGACATCATCCTTCTTGGATTCGATTTATCGAAGAGGCGCAGAAAATGGGCAAACCGCTCGTAATGCGGATGAACCTCAATCAGCAGAGCCATGGCTATATGTGGGATGTACATCGGAATTTGATGAAAAGTCTCAGCCCTATCGTAGACTGTGGCGTCCACTACATAGATGTAATGTGCCAAATGACTCGGTCTAAGCCAGTCGCTGTTTCTGCCATTGGCGCTCGATTAACGCCGGATATTGCAGCCGCTAATTACAACTATGGGCAGCTCCAGCTTCGATTCGAAGATGGATCTGTGGGATGGTATGAGGCAGCTTGGGGGCCAATGGTATCGGAGACAGCATTCTTTATCAAAGATGTATTTGGGCCAAAAGGCTCCGTTTCCATCACAGCCAAGGATGCAGGGGCATCAGGAAAGTCCGATCATGTGGACAGTCATACCAAAACTGAGTCAATCCGAGTTCATCATGCTGCTATTAACTCCCAAAATGAGTTTACCAAACCTGATGAATGGATTGATATGACCGATGAGCCCGGTCATCAAGAACTCTGTGATCGGGAACAGGCTTACTTTCTCAAAGCGATCGTGGAGGATATAGATTTGACAGCTCATCTGGATGATGCAATGAACAGTCTGAAGATTGCTTTTGCCTGTGATGAATCTGTAAAAACCGGTGAAGTCGTAAAACTATAGGTTCCTCCTATTTCCAGTTGCCAACTCGAAGGAGATCGGTATATTTCTTTTTTTACCCATGCTATGAAAAACAAGACAGTAGTAATCACAGGAGGCGCGAGCGGAATTGGCTTGGCAATGGTCAAAAAATTTGCTGCTGAATATTATGGCGTATTTTTCATTGATACGAATCAAACTGAAGGTGAAAAGGTGGAAAAAGAACTAAAAGAAAAAGGCTATACTGTCACCTTTCTGAACTGTAATATCACTCAGGCAGCTGCTGTCCAAGCAGTATTTGAGGTAATTCCCGGAAAAATAAACACCCTCATCAATAATGCGGGTATTTCACATATTGGGAAAGTTGAGGATACAAGCGAAGCCGATTTTGAAAGGCTTTTCCAAGTAAATGTCAAGGGATCATTTCTCTGTATTCAGGTTGCACTTCCAAAGCTAAAGCAAGAGGGTGGTGGTTCGATCTTGAATATGGCATCTGTTGCGGCAACTATAGGAATTCCTGATCGATTCGCTTATAGCATGACCAAAGGAGCGATGTTGACGATGACATTGAGCATTGCCAGAGACTATGTGGCAGATGGAATTCGATGCAATTGTATTTCTCCAGGACGGGTACATACGCCATTTGTAGCTGGGTTTATTGCCAAAACCTATCCTGGCCAAGAAAAGGAAATGTTTGAGAAATTAGCTGCAACACAACCAATTGGGAGAATGGGTTCGCCTGAGGAGATCGCCGAACTGGCTTATTTCATCAGTTCAGATGCTGGCGGATTTATTACAGGAAGTAATTACAACATTGATGGCGGATTTATGGGATTGAAAATGTGAGGCGATTTGGGATTTTAGAATTACGATTTACGAGGTTTAACTCAGTCCTTTAATGTTCTTAAGTTCCTCATCTGAAATCTTGATTCTAAAATCCTGATTCTAAATATTGAAATCTTGACTCTTGACTCCGAATCTTGGTTCTTGATTCTAAAATCTTGATACTTATGTCTTGATTCTAGATTCTAAAATGTTGATTCTTGATACTAACTACTTGATAATCAAAATATGAAACTGATACGATTTGGTGAAGCCGGAAAAGAGAAAGCTGGAATTCAAGATACAAATGGCAAAAAGCTAGACTGCTCAGGATTTGGAGAAGATTGGAATGAGGATTTTTTTACCGATAACGGTTTGGCAAGATTGGAAGAATGGCTGAAGGCAAATCAGGAAAATTTAAATCCAATCCCGGAGAACACTCGGATCGGATCACCCATTGCACGCCCTTCCAAGATCATCTGCATCGGTTTGAATTACCTCAAACACGCCCAAGAATCAGGCATGGCCGTACCAGAGGTTCCCATCATTTTCATGAAAGCCACTTCTTCGCTCTCAGGACCTTTTGATCCAATATTGATCCCAAGAAACTCCGTTCAAACTGACTGGGAAGTAGAACTGGCAGTTGTAATCGGGCAGCGCGCCAAGTATGTCTCTGTAGAAAATGCGATGGGTTATGTTGCCGGCTATTGCTTGCACAATGACGTCAGCGAGCGAGACTTTCAGTTGCGGCATGGAGGGCAGTGGGTTAAGGGGAAGAGTGCCGATAGTTTTGCTCCTCTTGGTCCATTCTTGGCGACACGAGAAGAGATCAAAGATCCACATAGCCTACGCCTTTGGCTTAAACTAAATGGCAAAATAATGCAAGACAGCAATACCTCAGACTTGATATTTAATATTCCGACGATCATTTCCCATTTGAGTCAATACATGACCTTACTCCC
>JBDNIP010000389.1:0-6347 GCA_041688245.1 Algoriphagus sp. | reverse complement strand
TAAAGTGATATCCTCATTAAGACTAAAGACCTTGATATTGTGCTGAATGATTAAATCTGCCAAGTGAAAACTTCTGGCATCATCGTCCTTACTCCCAAAAATGTATGCCTTATTGACATCAGCAGCAGTTTCTGTAGCAATGCCTTTGTAGAAATCTTTCATCCACTGATTCAGTTCCACTCGCATTTCGTTCGCTGCTTTGTAGGAAGAAAGGTTGGCGGTGAATTGGTTTCGGATTGTAAAGGGAAAGCTCAGCATCCCGTTTGCACTTTCCTGCAAATGACCTCTGGAACTCGCCTGCTCAAATAGAATTCCTATCGAACCCTGCACATCTGGATAAGTGGAACCTTTTCCATAGTAGAAATCATCGTAATTCTCTTTATTGTAATAAAGCGATCCCATTTCGTCCAGTGCTTTTGCATGGTAGGTTCCGATTTTCTCGGTCAACTCAAAATTCTTAGTCGGAGTGAGTGGGTGCATTCTGGAAGGAACTCCAGGCTGAAAGAAGAAAGTGCTGTTGGTCCCCATCTCGTGAAAATCCAAATGAACATTTGGAAGCCATTCCTGAAAAATCTTCACTCGATTTCTTGATTCGGGGTGCTGCACTGGAAGCCAATCGCGGTTAAGATCAAACCAATAATGGTTAGTTCGTCCTCTTGGCCAAGCTTCATTGTATTCCAGGCCATTTGGGTCACCGTTCAAATTGTAGGCTTTATGCGAATTCACCCATGAAGCAAATCGGTTTAGACCATCAGGATTGATTGCAGGATCAAGCAGCAGGACGATATTTTCCAATTCGCCTGCAATTTCATTTGCTGCGGCAAAATGATAAGCTGCAAGTAAAGATGCATTGGCACCGCTTGGCTCGTTTCCATGGACAGAATAGCCCATAAACATGACCACGGGCATTTTCTCAATATCCAGAGAAGAGTTTGGATCCCGTAGTTTCACTCGGTCCACCTTGATCTGATCGAGTTTAGAGAGGTTGGCAGGAGAGCTGATCGTCAAGACTACCTGAGGTCGCTTCTCATACGTCCTACCAGTTTCTTTGATAATTACCCGATCAGATGCTGCTGCGACAGCTTTCATGTACATCACGAGTTGGTCATGTGTCACATGCCAATCGCCTACTTGGTACCCCAACACTTGTTCCGGGGTTGGAATAGCAGGGTTGTAAGTATATCCCTTTGGGAGGTAATAGGAAAGATCCACCTGAGCAAAGCCCGTAAGGGTCAAGAAAGATAAAATCGTAGAAAACAGAATTCGCTTCATAGAAATAAATAGTTAAACTTTTCCTAAATTGTTATAATTTTTCGATCCAATCACTTAATTTAGGTTCAGTGGTAAAAATAATTGAAGAACAGGAATGGATTTACTGACTCCGGGATATTGGTTGATTTATTGGCAGGTTACAGGATTTGCTTATATTGGATTTTGGATATATGCACTATTGCACCTAGTGAGTTCTGAGTTCAGGGATCCTCATATGAAATTGATCTGGGCATTAATCATCATTTTCGTGCCTTTTGGAGTATTTTTATATCTGGCAAATTCAAGACGAGGAAGAAAACGAGGTTTTAGCCCTGACTTTTCAAAAATTTCTAAAACTGAAAAAACATGATGTTATCCTTTGTTTAGAATCTTAGAGGTCGGTTTTTGCTTATTGCAGGGGCTTTAAGCGCTATTTATTTTATTTTGATGATCTATTGCATAGAAGATATGATAAAGTCTGAGTTTAAAGACCCCAGCATGAAGCTGATCTGGATCATCATCTTATTTGCCCAATTGATTGGGACATTAGTCTACTTGATTTTGGGAAAAAGTACTAAATCTTTAACCTATTGATATGTTTGGAATTGGAATTATAGGACTTGCTATCTATGCTTACACCATTTACGATGTCTTGATTAGCAATTTCGCAAGCGATACAGATAAGTTGACCTGGGTGTTGATTGTGATCTTGTTGCCTTTTTTGGGGACGATTCTATGGTTTCTAATAGGAAGAGGAAAACGGATCGGCTGATCTCTATTTGAAGATATCCTTTGCTGCTCCTTCCAATTCCGGAAAATCAAACTCAAAACCTGCTTTCTGAATTTTCTGTGAGGATACTCTAGTTCCACCGAGCACCATGGCTGCCATCTCTCCCAGGGCTAATTTCAATGCAAAACCAGGGACTCCAATTCCAACGAAAGGCCTTCCTTTCGCTTTGGCGGCTACTTTAGTCAGTTGATAGTTTGTAGCGGGATTAGGTCCTACGGCATTATAAATCCCTTGCAGTGTGGTTTTTTCCACCGCAAAGACAAATAGTTTAGCAAGGTCTTCGATATGAATCCAGCTCATCCACTGATCGCCCGAACCTAAAGGAGCTGCTACTGGTGGTTTGAGCATCTCACCCAATGCGCCTCCTTTCGCGTCTAATACTATTCCTATTCTAAGCATCACGGTGCGAAGATGGAGCTCCTCAATTTTTTTTACCTCCTTTTCCCAAGCCACCACCACTTTAGCCAAAAAATCAGTTCCTGATTTGCCAGCCTCATCCACCAGTGTAGTTCCTGTATTGAATCCATAATATCCCACCGCAGAAGCTGAAATGAATACATCGGGCTTGGAATTCGCCATTGCGATATGCTCATGGAGCAGTTGCGTGCTATCCGTACGGGAATCTAAAATTTGCTTTTTACGATCAGCTGTCCATCGTTTGTCTGCAACACCTGCTCCGGCTAGATGAATGATGCAATCCGACCATTCGATACTTTCCTGATCAAGCTCTTTCTTGGCTATATCCCACAGAAATGATTGTTGACCTTGGCTACTTCGACTCAACCAGGCCACCTGGTAGCCTTTTTGCTCAAGCAATGCAGTGATCTGCTTACCAACGAGCCCAGATCCTCCTGTTATTAAGATATTTTTCATGATTTCAGCTTAGGGGTGATAACTTCTAAGTAGGGAAAAGGTTGGTCAAATCATTTGTTCACTCCCATTCCTAGTTTGATTAATTCCAATTTCTATTCCTAATTTGTCTTAAACTTCTAAAAAGAGCTAGTGAATATCCTGATTCTAATTAAAAATTTATTGAGATGGGTTGGTCTAGGAGGGCTGGTGGGTCTTCTTTCAGGCTCTGCCTCTGCTATCTTTTTGATTGGATTAGACTGGGCGACAAATTATCGAGAAGCTCATCTTTGGATTATTGCCTTCCTGCCATTGGTTGGATTCGCCATAGGTTGGACATACTTAAGATATGGAGAAAAATCGGTGGAAGGGAACAACCTTTTGCTTGAAGAATTATATCAAAGCAAAACCCCAATTCCTCTTAGAATGACTCCTCTAGTGCTGCTGGGGACTATTTTCACCCATTTATTCGGAGGTTCAGCGGGTCGAGAAGGTACCGCCATACAGATGGGCGGTTCCCTAGCTGATCAACTTACAACGCTTTTTTCACTGGCTGAAGCTAATCGAAGATTACTGTTAATTGCCGGAGTGGCAGGAGGATTTGCCTCTGTGTTTGGAACTCCCCTTGCTGGGGCAATTTTCGCATTGGAATGGATGCTCCATCGTAAATTTGAATGGAAATCTCTGTTTCCTGCTTTCTGGACGGCATTTATTGCACATTGGGTTTGTATGTATTTATGGGGAGTAGGTCATACTGCCTATTCGATTCCAGAAGTCGCCCCTCATACCTTAGCCAATTTACTTTGGATTATTCCTGCTGGTGTCGCCTTCGGATTGTCGGGGAGATTATTTGCCCAGACTACCCACTTTTTTTCTCGTCAGTTTTCAAAATGGATTTCTTATCCACCACTCAGACCGGTCGTTGGTGGACTATTGATCGCGCTAGTTGTGTGGTTTTCGGACAATACAACCTACATCGGATTAGGAGTACCCAGGATTTTGGAAGCATTCGAAACTCCTCTTCCCTGGTACGACTGGCTTGCAAAGACAGGACTGACAGGCCTTACGCTTGGGGCTGGATTCAAAGGCGGGGAAGTAACTCCGCTTTTCTTCACTGGGGCTACCCTGGGCAATGCTTTAGCTGCCTGGATTCCTTTACCTTTAACATTACTCGCAGGAATGGGCTTCGTAGCTGTTTTCTCTGGAGCGACTAATACACCCTTGGCTTGTACTGTAATGGGAATGGAATTATTCGGCTATGAAGCCGGAATTTTCTTAGGCCTTTCTTGCCTGATTGCATATTTTTTCAGTGGAAAATCAAGTATTTACAAGTCACAAAATTTAGAAAGTAAATTCCTTCTATTTCCGGAAAAGACCTACATTTCGGTCCTCAAAAAGCACTTTAAGCGGGCAAAATGGGAAAACTCAACTTGGTCTCCCGCCAAGAACCGAATGAAAAAAGTCTTTCCAATTTTATCTAATCCTGATAAGAATCTAATTCTTAACAGAAGAATAAAAAATCTCATTGAGTCACTGATCAGATATCTGAGTTTCGGCGCATTTGGATTGTTTGTTTATCATCTCGGTTATGCACCAAGCCAGGAAAGCTTAGAAATAACTTCCAAGATTTCCTCTGTGTTTTTATTTCTTCTCGGAATTCTGATGACGCTCAAAACACTAATGTCGAGCGAGTCAATCAAAAACCGCGGGCCAATTTTTGAGCTAACAATCGCTTTTTTTTTAATTGTCATGACCTTTGTCCGTTGGGAAATCTTTGGAGGAGATTTTTCTGAAAGTGCACTCAATATTTCGAAGCGTTTTTTTATCCTAAACATCCTTATCATCGTCCTCTTTTTCATGGAGCTCGGCAAGTTAAGTTTGATGGTAAACAAACTGAAAATCAGCCCTTCGTTAGTTTTTATACTTAGTTTTGTAGTCTTAATATTCACAGGTGCTGCTTTGCTTAGCCTCCCCAAGTCGACTACAGTACCGATTACTTTTATTGACGCCCTTTTTACATCAACTAGTGCGGTTTGCGTGACCGGATTGATAGTCGTCGATACGTCGTCTGTTTATACCGTATTCGGTCAAACAATCATTATGACCTTATTCCAAATAGGAGGTCTGGGGATGATGACCTTTACCAGCTTCTTCGGATTCTTTTTCAAAGGAAGTTTATCAATAGAGAATAGCCTTTATCTGAAAGATCACATCAATGAAAACAACGTCGGAAAAATCGGGTCGACCCTTGTAAAGATTATAATTTTTACGATTGGCATCGAATTGATAGGCACCATCTTAGTGTATCAATTGACCAGTCCGGAATTATTTACAAATAACACCTCCCGATTCTTTTTTGCCCTGTTCCATTCAATTTCAGCTTTTTGCAATGCTGGCTTTTCCACGCTTTACAACGGACTTTATGAGCCAGGATTCCGTGATCTTTACACTATGCATTTGGTCATTGCTATTTCAATAATTCTGGGAGGGATCGGCTTTCCAGTATTCATTGGCTACTACGAATATCTAAAGCGGGTACTAATTGGAAGCGCCAGACAACTCGCAGGAATTGAAAAATACACACATACCCCGAGAGTCTCCAACATCAATACGAGACTAGTAGTGTACACCACCAGCTTACTTTTGGTAGTTGGGTTTATAGCCTATTGGGTTTTTGAGCAGGAAAATTCACTGAAAGGATTAAGCACTTACGGAAAAATTGTCACCTCTTTTTTTGGATCGGTAACCCCAAGAACTGCAGGATTCAATACAATAGATATGACTACTTTGGCTGCGCCTACTGTTCTTTTTTATCTCATCTTGATGTGGATAGGTGCTTCCCCAGGCTCTACCGGAGGAGGATTAAAGACGACGACTTTTGCTGTAGCTATTCTCAATACCTGGAGTGTCGCGACAGGAAGGCAGCGAGTTGAAGTTTTCGGAAGAGAAATAAGTGGCGAAACTCTCAGAAAATCTTTTGCAGCAATTGCACTCTCATTTCTGGTTATAGGATTTGGCGTATTTTTAATTACGATTTTCAATCCTGAGCTGGAGCTCATTGATGTAGCCTTTGAGGTATTTAGCGCGTTTGCAAGTGTTGGCCTGAGCCTAGGCATCACTGCAAAACTGGGCACGGCAAGTAAAATTGTAATTATGCTTGTCATGTTCTTGGGCAGGGTTGGAACTATTACCATTTTGGTTGCCATTTCTCGAAAAATAGGAGAGCAGCAATACCGATACCCGGAAGAATCAGTAATTATCTCTTGATTAAATCAATATGAAATATACGATCATAGGAATGGGAAGCTTCGGAGCTTTTCTCGCACAAAGATTGACCGCATTAGGACATGAAGTAGTCGGTGTGGACAGTAGACCAAACAGAATCGAACTGATCAAGGATAAAATCACTCATGCTGTAGTGATGGATGCGACAGACCTTCAAGCTGTAAAAACTCTT
>JBDNIP010000388.1:0-5280 GCA_041688245.1 Algoriphagus sp. | reverse complement strand
GGCATCCGTAGGTGTAGGATTTTCATTGAGCAAAGCCACGGCAGACATGATCTGCCCGGATTGGCAATAACCGCATTGGGGAGTTTGTTCTTCTATCCAGGCTTGTTGCACAATATGTAAAGTGTCCTTATCGGGTGCGCTTCCTTCAATAGTGGTGATTTGCTTTCCTTCCACTGAGCTGGCCGGCGTGATACAGGAACGAACGGGCCTGCCATCCACATGAACCGTGCATGCACCGCATTGGGCAATTCCGCAACCAAACTTTGTTCCGGTGAGTCCGCACTGTTCGCGAATTGCCCAAAGCAAAGGCATTCCGTTTTCCGCTTCTACTTTAAAGTCGGCACCGTTAACTATTAGATTTACCATATTTAAGGCTATTCGTTTGAGTTGAATATGGGGATTTTTTATCAAAAGCTTCAAGAATACCGATGTTAATCACCAAAATCTCCAGAATGTATTCCGCCCATTTTCTTTGAGTGTAAGCAGGATTCTTTTCGTCAATCTGTTAATTTTTCGTCGATGTGATTAATAGTCTCTTGAACCAATTGAATACATTGATGGTATTGTTTTACGATCCACCTGCGTTGCATCATAGTACGGTCAATTCTGATGCTCACATCTTGATTTTTCAACCATTCATACCCTGAGAAAATAGGTTGGACCTGTGGAGAATCGCTGGGAAAATCCATACGTAGATAGTATTTGTTTTGGATATAAATAAAATCATCGGTGAATAGAGAGGGCTGATAACCTTCTTCAATCTTGACGAGGGAAGCAGTATAGAAATCGTACAATCTCAGGATGTCGATTCTTAAGGAATCATCAGAGATCAAGTCAACCCCTTTTGCCCTTAATGTTTCAATAGCACTTCGCTGCGGCGTATAGATGTAGTCACGAAATGCGCTATAGAAATTTATAGCAACTTGCTCGTTGGTAAGCTGAAGTTCTTGGGCTCTTTTGAGTGAATCCAATACCTTTAAATTCTCAAAATGACCCTTTCTATTGCCATTGAGATCGATTAAATCTAGTTCCAAATTTGACTTGATTTCTTTTAGGATTTTCAGCTCGGCTTCCTCCCTGTTGCTTTCTTCATTCCAGCTATTCAGGGCAAAAGCTCCAAGAATACCAATGGTGATCACCAGAATTTCCAGAATATATTCCGGCCATTTTTCTTTGAGGGTGGTGCCAATTCGTTTCATATTGTCTGAATCACAGATTAGATGGATTTATTGATTTCTCAGCTGTTTGTCTGGGGAAAGGATTTACGCTTGAAAGTTAAACTCTTCGACCCAAAATTGATAAATAATCTAACCTCAAGGCGAGTAGCTTCCAGCAAATTTTTCTAAAAAATGAGATCATTATCTTTTTTAAATATTTAAAATTTATTGCAAAATAATTCCCTTTTTCTATCTCACTTTCCCATCACCATCAATGTCCTTCCCGGTTTGTTCTTCAAGAATCTTTAAAGTCTTTTGAAGAATAATTCTCGTTTGATTGAGTTCTTGCTCCAAATTGGCTACTCTCATTTCGAGTGTAGAAGCTTTGTTTTTTTGATCCGAGATTTGGCTTTGCTGGATTAGATTCCAAAATAGTCCCATGGTAGTTTTAGTTATTTATAAAAAGATTTTGTGTGTCCGCCTCTCTGCCGGTTAGAAATAAAACCAACATAGAATTCGGTTAATATTAGCAATAATATCGATTCAGTCTAGAGAAAGAACGAGAATACAGTTGCCAATGAAATTGCAGCTAATTAAACAAAATATTTTCCATCACCTTAATTTATATTCGGCTTGAATCAATACCAATAAGCGACCGGCGCCGGATCTTAAAGATTCCGCCCTGAAGCTATTCCCTTTTGTCATTTTGGATAGGTAGTGAATTTGACAAGCAATCTCATTGATGACGTTAAAATCATCTGTAATCAATTGTGGGTTACTGGTGGGCATGATGAATCTCATTTCTGAATTCATAGTCTTATTCAATTCCAAGGAATTAAAAACTTTACCCCCCATCTCGAGAAAGTCGGTCTTAGTTTTGGTGTCATTTTCATCCCATCCTTGGAAGAACTTTCACTTTTTTCTCATAGGTAAGCAATTTATTGACCACGTTTCTTTTGCCGATCTGACGTAGATTCCCTGCGTTTTTTTAACTGCTGTATAGCGTCATCGGAGTGAATAAATGGCTGTTCATTGAATACTTGCCGAGCTAAAAAGTAAATTTCATTCCCCATCAACTTCCGCTCGTCGGACAGTGGCATCCCGGCCAGAGAATCCATCATTATACTTTTCCCCTTCTAGAAGGAGCTATACAAGCTGAGGTTGGCTGTGTCCGTTTTCAAATCCTCAACTAGAGATTTGATATACTCTTTTTCAATCTTCTATACACTTAAAATTTCCCGATAGTTCGCTGTCAAAAACCCGCAAAACACAGCTAGAAAAAGCATAAAAAATTTCTTGAAATAAGATTTCCAATTTTTCTTTTTCAGCGTGCTGATCACGTCTTTTTTGGAGATTTCAGATTGGTTTAATGGGGTTTCGTCTTCCATTAATTCACTTTGGTAAAGTGACAAATAGCTGCGACTTAATTAACCAGACTCCAGAGATTTTGGTCCATTGTGCAGCATAATTCCCTCCGACAGTTGACGCTGTTGAATCTTCATAAAAGCCTTGCCAAGTTCCTTTTTCCCAAGCCAATTGGCTGAGTGAATTCACCAAAATTTCATCAGGAATTCGGACCCAATACATTCTGCGTCCGCTTACATTTTTTACGTACGCCATAAGTTCGGCCTTCCCTGAAAGCAAAATCCCGGCACCGGTTGTGATCAAGACATCGTCGGTCATAAAAGTACTATTTAGGTCCTCATCAAAAGCCTTCAAGGCTGCATTAGATGCTTCCCGCTTCGCTTTGACAAGCTTTACTTCGACAGTCTGAGCTAAAAGTGAACTAGTTATCAAAAATAAACCCACTAAAAACAATCCTTTCATACTTCTAAAGCTTTGAACATTACTATAGTATAATTCAACATAATACAGGCAAGGTATCTTGGCTTTCACCAAAGCCCTAAATAAAATAATCCCCAAGCTTTGAATTTGGGGATTATTGAAAAAGGTGTCTGCCTATTTCGAGACTTTATACTGATTAAACCAGTTTAAAATTCGAGGTGAAACGTCCATTAGAAACTTAGGCTCTGTGGGACCGTGTGGAGTTCGTGGATACATGATCATTTCTGTGTCTACTCCTTTTCGCTTTAGCGAATTGTAAAACTCCTGCCCTTGGGCGAGAGGAACACGCAAATCATTAGCCCCATGGATTACCTGCGTAGGAGTGACTACATTTTTGATGTAGTAGATTGCGGAATGCTTTTCATATGCTTGGTAATCTTCCCAGTATTCTTTGCCTCCTGCATGGACCACGATATAATCGGGAATATCGGTAGTCGAAACCATACTGATCAAATTTGGTAAACCTGCACCCATACTTGCAGCATTGAATCGATCGGTCTGCGTAACAATCCAGCTAGTCATGTAGCCTCCATAACTCCAGCCCATCACAAATTGATTTTCACTATCTGCAATACCCATATCCAAAACATGGTCCACTCCAGCCACTAAATCCTCATAATCACCAAATCCCCAATCTTGGACGTTGGCATATCGGAAGTCCTTTCCATAGCCTGTGCTACCTCTAGGGTTTGGCCGGAGGACCATAAAGCCTTCCTGAGCAAAAAACTGATTCATGTAAATGGATGGTGCCCCCGTATAGGTTTGGGAAAATACACCCGCAGGACCACCATGAATCTGAAGAATGATGGGATATTGTTTCCCCTTTTCATAGTCTACAGGATAGGTGAGTAATCCCTCGATTTCCAATCCATCTTTGGATTTCCAGGAGATGACTTCGCTTTTCCCAAGACGAGGTGCATCGAAGTTGCTATTAATGCTGCTGATTTTTTTAGTATTTTCTCCTCGAATACCCGCTATAAATACTTCTTTCGGAGTATTCAAATCCTCAAAGATAAAGCTGATGTGATTTCCAGATGCGCTTACAGAAAATGCGCCCGTTGCCCCCTCAATGGAGGTGAGAATAGGTAGTTTTGACTCTGAATAAGCGATGTAATCTCCTGCTGGGATTTGTTGATTCACATTGGAAGGTATGGCTAGCAAAACTTTAGCAGTTTTATAGCTTTCCGAAATGAGAAGCGCATTTCCATCTTGAGTCCAAGCTTGGAGTGATGCACTTCTATCAGGAGTTTTTTGGAGCTCGATCAGCTCGCCCCCGGTGGACGATACCTTGTAGATATCCGCTAGTCCCACACGTTCTGGTTTTCCTCCAGAAGATTCGAATGCAATCCACTTCCCATCTGGTGAGTACAGTGGACTCTGATCCACACCGGGTCTTTTGACGATGGAGGTCACCTTTCCGCTATCTGAGGGAATGATGGAAATATCAGAGGACAATAAGTTTTCATTGATGGTCGGGTTGTCGGCAAAAGAAAAAGCAATGGTGTTTCCATCAGGCGACCAGTCAAATCCATTGACATGATATTCTCCTCCAGTCAATTGTTTCACTGCACGGTTACCATCCTGATTTACTGCAAGAGGAATTGTATACAGATGGCTGTATTTATAGTTTTGATCAACAAGAATTACATCTGTCTTCTCTTTTTTGCTTTTCTCCTCCTCTTCTGTTTCTGGATCAGTCATGAGGTAAGCAATCTGCTTTCCATCAGGAGACCACTTGAAAGAATTCACTCCAGATTTTGCACTAGTCAGTTTTTCAGCTTCTCCTCCCATCAGACGGATGACAAAAACTTGATTCTTACTTCCTTCGCGGTTAGAAAGAAATGCAATCTGTTTGCCATCAGGTGAAAACTGGGGAGACATGGACGATTTTTCGCCCTGAGTATATTGCACGTCCATAGACCCATCGGCAGCAGCAACCCATAGTTGACTGTTGTACTCAGACTTTTCACCAGTCATGATAGGCACACTTACTACATAAGCCACGTATTTGCCATCAGGTGAAATATGGGTTTCGGAAATATTTTTGTATTCCATAATCTTCTCGGCGGTCCATGTATTTTGTCCGAAGGAGAGCTGAGATGTCAACAGAAATAAGAAAAAGAAAAGAGATTTTTTCATGGTATATATTGAGTTAAATTAAAAAAACGAGGCAGCTTATTTACTTGCTAGGCTATTCCTGATCTCTATAATGATTGAACCAACTTAAAATCGATGCAGACTTGCTCATCAACATGCTCGGACGATTCACCAGTCCATG
>JBDNIP010000387.1:0-1906 GCA_041688245.1 Algoriphagus sp. | reverse complement strand
TGAAGCTACATATAGGTGACTCCAGTTGTAGTAAGGTTCGAGGGTATGCATGTGGTCGTAACCATATTTCCATAGGTTTGGTTGCACTCGGTGATTGGGTTGTGGGTTGTTAATGCTTAACTAACGTTGACCGTTTTGTATTACTCTTTAGCAACTTTTTCAGAATCTAAGTTTTCAGTTTCATCCTCCAGACCGCTGCCTAGCGCTTCGGTTTCAGGGTTATATTTTCCTTCCATGTCATCCATGACGGAATTTTTCCAAAGTTTCACTCCCGAAAAATAGGAAGTACGTCCTACCAAATGGGCACTTACCGGCGCTGTAAGTAGCAAAAAAAGGATAATGGCAAAAACCTTTGCTGTAATTGCCAATTCGTCGGAATGTATCGCAGAAGCTACAAGCAATAATCCTATGCCTAAAGTCGCCGCTTTGGTAGTCACTGAGATGCGCAAATAGGTATCACGCATTCGTACAATTCCCAATGCTGCAAGAAAAACAAATGCAGTTCCAAAAAAGGCTAGGACTCCCACAATTATATCTGTCATGGCTTATATTTTTGTTGAATGTAATAGGTAAAGGCAACGGTACCCAAAAAAGCAATAAGTGCCAGAATCATAGCCACATCAAGCAGTGTAGGCTGATTGTAAAGAATACTATAAGCGCTGATAAAGCCAATTCCTGTGGTGACGATCAAATCCAGAGCAATGATTCTATCTACCATTTTGGGGCCCATTAGAAACCTGATAAATATCAATATGATGGATATGGATAGTACCGGAAGCACGAAATAATATATAAAATCCAATAATGTCATCGTAAGATTTCGAGTAAACGTTTTTCAAATCCATTTTTCAAGCCTGCAATAAAGGTTTCCCGATTTTTTATATACATGGAATGTACATAAAGTACTTTTCGATCATCTGACACATCCAAGCTAAGTGTACCGGGAGTCAAAGAGATTAGGTTGGCTAAGATAGAGATCTCAAGATCGGTACGAGCATCCAGAGGAAACCCCACTATTCCAGGAGTCATATCTAACCTTGGAGTCATCACTTCATAGGCTACTTGCAAATTAGCTTTCACTAATTCACTAAGGAAATAAAATATAAAGGCGACAGTCTTAGGAACGATCCTAAAATATTTAGCACTACTTTCTCCATAAGAAACCATTCTAAGAATAAAGAAACTGAGCAAAAACCCAAAAAGGAAATTGGAAAAGGCAAAATCACCTGTAAGGGCAACCCATATGAAGGTTAATAATATATTTGATAAAAATTTGTTTCTCATGGGTTTATGGTTTTTTTGGCTTAAAAACAGCATCAATATACTGCTGACTATCCATAAGTTCACTTGCAACCCGTGAGGAGAGTTGCTGCACATGCTCTGCCCCAAAACCTATATACAACGAAACAAGTGACAGGAAAACAATAGGAGCAACGAGCTGTATCTTTCCTTCTTTGGTGAGTTTCTCATAGTACCTGAAATCAAGTCTTTCTGGCAACTCAGGCTTATCTTTCCATACCACATTGGCCCATACTTTAGCAATAATTACCAAAGTAATCAAGCTTGCAAACAGGATGGCGCCAATAGCCCACCAGTTTTCAATTTCAAAAGCTGCTGTGATCAAAGAGATCTTAGGCCAAAACCCTGACAAAGGAGGAATTCCTACCAGAGAGAATAACGGAATGGCAATAAGTAGACTAAACAATGGATATTGGGCATATAAACCTCCACAAGCTGTGATGCTATTGGTTCCTGTGATCCTATAGATCAATCCGCTAACCATGAACAAATTCGTTTTTACAATAATGTCATGAATAAGGTAGAAAATGGCGCCTGCGATAGCCACCTCTGTAAAAATTCCAAGGCCTATAATCATAAAGCCTATGTGGCAAATGATAAGATAGGA
>JBDNIP010000386.1:0-5430 GCA_041688245.1 Algoriphagus sp. | reverse complement strand
TTTAATAAAAATTTAGTCTTTGAAAATCAAGAGGTTATATTTTAGTCTAAAAAAATATTCAAACTAGAGTTGCAAATATGGTTGGGAGGGGATACATTAAAACCGAAATATCAAGGTAAGTCCAGTCGGAGATTTTTTAATTCAATTATTTCCAACTCGCTCTCTACTTTTTGTTTGAGGGCAGGCACAAACGACTAAAAAGATGAAAAAAGTAGTTTTGAAATCAAGTGTAGTTATTCTCACACTACTAGGAACTTACTTTACCAGTCCCTCTTATGCAGGGGAAGAACTTGCAGGGGAAGAACTTCATGTTTGTCCTGGTAACGGTGAAAAATGTGAGGCAACGATAACCTTTCAAGGTAAAACTGTTAAAGTATCCTCTGCAAAAACACCGGGAAGTGGTTCTATAGTTGTCATGTAATTCACATATCAATGAAAACTATCAACTATCAAGGATTGGCCAAACTGCTATTTGCATTAATGGCTATAGGTTTGTTCGGATTAGGCTCTTCAATTCAAACTGCTTCTGCTGCTGAAGATTACAACCTTTGTGAAGGTAGGGGTGAGAGGTGTAGAGTGTCGGTAAATGGAGTTCCAGTTTCATACGTGAAAGGGAAAGATAACTCTGCAATTGTTATTAAGCTTTGATTTAATTGTAGCCATCTAATCTTTAGGTTAGATGGCTCTATTGTTAACTATGGAAAATTTTAAAATCCTTTGCACTCTTATTGTTTTTTCTCTGTTATGTTCTTGTCGTATAGGAGAAGGTAAAGAGACGGAGTTGATTCTCGAAAGTTTGGGAAAAGAAATTAATAATAGGACTTTCAAAGATAATATCATTGAGAGGATTTCAGAATACTCTTACGATGGAAAAGCTTTCCTGATTTCTGCGAATAGCGATTCAGTTTGGATAGTTGATAACTATTTAAACCAAGTAGTGATTTTGGATTCAAATTTGTCATACATCAATAAATTTCTTGACGGAGGAGAAGGCCCATCAGAACATGTTGGGTTAAAAAGAGTTTTTTTTAATTTAAATGGAGGATATACCACCTTTGATCATTCTCAGCAACTTTTCAGAATCTTTAATGAAAAAGATTCTATTGAATTATTCTATAAATTCGACGGAGAAAAGTGGGTTGATGATATGGTTCAACTGCATAATAATACTTACTTATTCCCTGAATCATTTGAAGATAAGTATCGTTTTATTGTTAAAAACTTTGAAACTGATTCAATTATTAGGGAATACAACGTTATAGATTTATTGGAGGGACTATTTCCAGAAAGCATATTACAGTCTATTGATTATGAAAAAAATTTAATATTTGAGGGCTATTTCTCTTCTGGGTCTGGAGATTGGGTAGTTTATACTTGTAATAAAGCAGGTATTTTTTTCGTCTTCGATAAGTATGGTGAATTTATAAATAGCTATCGTACTCTTGATAAGCTATCAATACCTAAGTTCAGTAAAAGAGAAATAAGTCCAGGCTATTTTGCCCATGAAGTATTTCCTGATATAAGAGGAAATTATAGTAGAGCTATAGGTAACGGCAAGGTGTATATTTTGTCAAATATTGTGAAACTATCTTACTTAGGGAAAAGAGCTGTTGATGTTTATTCCATTTATACTAGAGAATATCTCTATTCATTTTTTATCGCAAATATGGATGATGGTCAAGAAGTGGACGGTATTTCAATTTATGATAATAATCTCTATGTATTATATGAAAATTCAACTATTGTTAAATATCACTTAATCCAAAAATAATGTTTATTGAATTGGTTGAAATAAGTTAATTTATAGGATATATTCCTGACTACTTAAATATATGGACTGGTTTTGTTGTCTAAACTAGGAACAAAATGATTCAAGAACTAATCAAAAATGTACGACTTTCATCAAGTGGTTTTAAGTTTTTCACCTTGCAACAAAAGGTTTTGTAAGGTATGAAAAGCAAGAAAAATCATATGTAATCCTTGGGCTGATTCCTGGGAAATTTGATTCGTAGGATAGAAGCGTAGTTCGCAATCTTTCTGAGATATTTGAGGTGGTTAGTCCTGTTGTTTCTATCAGTGTAAATTATTACCAGAATAGTGAGTTTACTCTGCAAATATTTGGGTAAACACACTATTATTTGGAATTAACCAATGTCGCAACCTTCTTAAATAAATAATCTTACTTTAATAGTTTAGCGCAAGGCATGAAGAATATTGTTCTTTTACCCTTAATACCGATAGGTAGCGGATACGAGAATCAAGTTAGCCTATTGGGATTTACTTTGAGTGAAGGCTAAATCTAATATATCAACTATAGTAACACTTTGATGGTGATCCACCCGGTACCATTCGCGTTCGGGTCTACGAAAAGCCATTTTCCTTACCCCGTCCAGAACCCAGCTGGATTAGGGAAGAATAGTAGTACTAACTGACTATTAGAGAACTAAATAATATAAATAAATCGATTTATTAAAAAATTAGTGGTTGAATTTCAAAGAGTTATAAATTCAGTTTAAAAATACTTCAAACAGTACCAATAGATATAGTCAGAAAGGGCCAAATTGAAATCTATGAAATTAAAGTATAGTTTTTTATTGCTATTCATTGCTTGCTCTGAAGTGAAGACTTCAGAGCAAGCTCTTGATGTTTCGATTAGCCCAAAGTTTGAAATCCAAATAGGAGAATCAGGAAATACATCACAGCTCGATTATGTCAGTTCTATCTTGAATGATAGCTCATTTTTAATTTTAAATAAATTTTTGCGGTCAATAGATACCGTTCGAGTCGGTACAGGTTCTGGGAAAATTTCAATTGGAAATCCAATTCCATTTGAAGGGCCTAATGGGATTGAAATCATTAATTACTTTCAGGAGTACAAAGGGGAATTGGCATTTATTGATAATATCACGATCTATTTACCAGGAAGCGATGAAGTAAAACGATTGAAAATAAATGAATTCAAATCCTCACAATTAGAAGGTCTCCTTTCAATAGCGAGCATAAACTCTAAAAATAAGGTGGTTAGTTCGCTAGATGAGAAAGATAATCTTGGATACTTTTTTCTTTTAGATATCATAACCCGAAAATTGAAATTGAGTGTTCTTGATTTTGAAAAGAAAAAAATAAACCTTTTGGATTTCCAGATTTCTGAGAAGCTGGATGATCATATAATTTTAAATCAAGTGAAAAGGGCTGCCATCACAAATCCCTATTATCCTAATCTTTTTTTGACGGATGATAAGTTGATTGTTTCCTACCCTTTTGTCAATCAGATTCAAATTTACTCCATCAAAACCGGAGAAACAGTTTCAAATTCCCCTAAAACCAATCTTTATAAAGTTGAAAAAGATTTGCCTGAACGAATACTGACTGAAATTTCTTTTAAAGAATATCAACAAATTTCCGCAGCCTGGCAGGATGATGTCTTATTTGGGCCGATTATGGAAGTGGGATCAAATTACTTTAGATTCATAAGGGGTGAGCATGAAGTTGAAGATGGGCTGATTTACATGGAGCTATTCAATAAGCAGTTCGAAAAAATAGGCGAAGTGAACTTATCTACCATTCAACCTGACCTTGGAATGTACTATATGCCTATCGGCAACCGAATTTTTGTGAAGGCTAAAAGCCAAGCCAATGAAGATATACTGGAATATTATCTGATCAGCCTAGATTAAATACACCTTGAATTATTTTGCTATGCAGGAGTTCAGGTCTAAGGAAAGTCGAATTCTATCTTGCGCACAAGAACTCTCTTGGACTCGGGAAGTATCTATGGCAAATTTTGACAATCCCATTTTCCTCTAATTACCCTCACCAAAAAGAATTTAATTTTTCACCCTTTTTAACAGCTTTTCCGAGTTTCTCGTTTTGATTTTGAAAGATTAGTTAGTTTATTCAAAGCAGCATTAAGCCCATATGAAAAAAGCGTGATGGAAATGACTCAATTGAGGAGTACTCCAAAGCGGATAATTCATGTGAAATTTCAAAATCAATAGTCTCTACATGAAAAAAGCTACCCACTTATTTTTAGCCACCATTCTGGCTTTTTCTTTCTCCTGTACCAAACAAGCTGAAAAAGTCGAAGAAGCTCCCACCGAATCCTTCCGCAATGAAGTGGCCGCTACTGAAGTCCGTACTGCCGCCGCTGAGCGCAAAAGCTTCGATTACCTGATCAACGCGACCGGAAAGCTAGAAGCTGGCTCGGAGGTCATGGCGCTGATTGAGCAAGCTGGTTATCTTCTTGAAGTAACTATAAAGGAAGGCCAATACGTCAAAAAGGGGGATATCATCGCGAAGCTCGATCCAACTGAAGCGCAGTTTCGATTGGAAAAAGCACAGATTGCACTCCGCAATGCAAAAGCCGAATACGAGTCGATGAAGTTCGGCTATGATGCAGTTTTTTCTTCCAAAGATCAGGAGCGGATTGCATTGATTGATGATCAGCTTAAAGCTAAATCCGGTGTGTTTCTGGCTGAAGTAGAACTTAAGGAAGCACAGATGAACTTCGAACGCTGTCAGGTCAAAGCACCTATCTCTGGGCAAGTGGCAGATTTGAAATTCAGCTCAGGGAGTCTCGTAAGCAGTTCTCAGGTGCTTTGCGAAATTCTTAGCACCATTGAATTGATTCTAAGAGTCAAAGTGTTAGAATCGGATATTCCCCAAATTTCCATCGGGCAATCCGCTGAAGTATATCCGATTACAGCGACAACAGTTGCTTTGTCTGGTCGGGTGACAGGAATCAATCCAAGAGTAGATGAAAATGGCCTGGTGCAAGTGTCCATTTCCCTTGGAGGAAATAAAAATCTTCTACCGGGAATGAATGCCCGTGCAATCATCCGTGCACCACAAAATAATTCGCTAGTCGTCCCTAAAGCTGCTTTGGTCTATCGCTCCGGACGAGCGGTGGTCTTTACCATTGAGAAGAATGAATCCAAGTGGAACTATGTCGAAGTAGGAAAGGATAACGGGCAGGAAGTGGAAATCCTCGACGGGATCGAGGCAGGAAGCACGGTCATCACTACAAATAACCTGCAACTTGCGCACCAGGCACCGGTTCAAATCGTAAAAGACTAAGCTATGGTGAGATTTTTACTGGCTCGACCGATTGCGGTTTTCATGAGTTTTATGGCCTTGATGGTCTTTGCCTTCATTGTCTTGCGTACGCTGCCGATTTCACTTCTGCCTCCAATCGATGTACCGCAGATCGTGGTCAAAATCAGCTATCCCAATGCCTCCCCAGAAGCCATTGAGCAAAATGTACTCAGTCCGATTCGTGAAGGGCTGATCACCTTGAATGGCTTGGAAGAAATGGATTCCAAAGCGGGTTCCGAGGTGGGTACGATTCGCCTGACCTTTGATTACAGCACCCAGATGGAGCTGGCCTACATCGATGTCAATGAGAAAATCGACCGACTCACCAATTCTCTT
>JBDNIP010000385.1:0-8482 GCA_041688245.1 Algoriphagus sp. | reverse complement strand
ATGAGGCAGGCTCTCATCAGGGAAAAGGTTGGGAAGAATTCACAGATGGGGTTATAGAGGTGATTAATCGAACCCAGTCCAATGTGGTCTTTATGCTTTGGGGAAGCTTCGCCCAAAAGAAGTCAAATCTCATTGACGCTGCAAAGCACTTGATTCTGAAAGCTCCTCATCCTAGTCCCTTAAGTTCTTACCGTGGATTTTTCGGTTCCAAACATTTCTCTAAGGCGAATGAATATTTAGAGGCAAACGGAAAAACTCTTGTAAATTGGTAACAAAAAGCCTCAAAATATTTTGAGGCTTTTTGTTACTCGATTGCTTTAAAGAATCTATTCCATCTAATCTTGTTGAACATGGACTCATATTTATCGAGTGAGAGCCACAGAAACCAAGCCTTGCCCACAATATGGTCTTCAGGAACAAACCCCCAATACCTAGAATCCAATGAATCGTGACGATTATCCCCCATCATAAAATAGTAGTCCTGCTTGAACGTATAGCTGTCAGCTTTTACTCCATCTATAAATAGTTGACCTTCCTTCATTTCCACGTTTTCCAGACCCTCGTAATTTTTTATTGTTGAGCCATATTGGACGACATTTTCGTTCGTAAGCTCGATTGTCCAACCTTCTCCAGGAACTTTCAGAGGTCCATAATTATCTCTATTCCATCCTAAAAGCGGTCCATCAGGAAAGATACCTGCCTGCTCAACCCCAATCGGGTGAATTCGCTTAGTGGCTGAAGTGACAACTGGAGAAGCCTCTAATCGCTTAATGACCTCGTCAGTAGCTCCGAATACCACATAGCCCGATCCGTTGGTGAATGTCATGAAGCTTTCCTGATTGACTCCATACTCTTTGAAAAATTCAATATTAAGCGGTCTATTCGTGATCACATCATATGAATACTGCACTTCTTCCGGCTTAAAAGCTGCTTCCCCATTAATCAAAAGATCTCCCATTTTTATATCAATGATATCACCTGGGATGCCCACAGCTCTCTTGATATAGTTAGTCTTCAGGTCTGGGGGATATTGAAATTCCACCGGATAGTTAAATACCACAACATCATTTCGCTCAACATCTGAGAAACCTGGAAGTCGATAATAAGGGAGCTGTATCGCATCGTTGTAAGAAGGGATTTCGGTACCCCAAATTTTCTGATGAGTAAGCGGCATCTGAATCACAGTCCTAGGAATTCTAGTTCCATAATGCATTTTACTCACGAAGAGAAAGTCTCCTACCAGAAGTGACTTTTCCATGGATGCAGTGGGAATAGTAAATGGTTCTAGAAAAAGCCAACGTATTAAACTTGCGGCTACTACAGCAAATACTAATGCATCTACCCATTCGCGCGCAGCAGATTTTTTTGTTTTTGGTTTACTCATGATTACTTTAATGTTCAGAAAGATAGAAAATCATCCATAGAAAGTATGCCCTTCTTTTCTTGGATCCACTCAGCCACTAGGATTGCACCAAGTGCAAATCCAGCTCTACTGTGTGCGGTATGCGTTATTTCAATAGAATCAACATCCGAGGTATAATTGATAATATGTGTTCCAGGTGCAGGATCTATTCTTTTGGAGTAAATTGGAATACTTTTCTCACTATGTACTGCTTCATCAGCTAAATACCAATCTGAAATTGAAGAATTAGCATCAATAATACCTTTTGCAAGCGAAATGGCAGTACCGGAAGGTGCATCTTTTTTCTCAGTGTGATGGATTTCCTCGATTGCTACTTTATAGCCAGAGGTTTCGTCCATTAATTTTGCGAGGAATTGGTTGACTTTGAAGAAAATATTCACCCCAATACTGTAATTGGATGCATAAAAAAATGATCCGTTATTTTTAATAGTCAATTGATCCAGCTCTGGCTTTTGCATCAACCAACCTGTGGTACCAGACAAGACTGGGATTCCATTTTCTATTGCCCATTTGATATTTTTAACTGCTGATTCGGGTTGACTGAACTCAATTGCAACGTCTACCATTTCTGGTTTGATTTGGATGAGCTCGTCAACATTGTTCATGCTAATTCTCCCAACTAGTTCATGACCTCTTTCCTCAGCGAGTTGGCCGATGAGTTGACCCATCTTGCCGTAGCCTAACAGTAATATTTTCATTATTTAAAATTCAATTTTATAGAAAATCCCATAGAAGTATTTGTTCCCAAAAAATTCTCAAAATTTGGTTCAATTCCCAAAGTCAAGTCATCGGAAATATTAAAGCCCGAAAGGTGTGCATCCACATTGGCGTCGATTATATTGAGCGCGTAAATTGCTCCCAGCAAGATGTAGTTTAGGTCTCGATTACCCCTCCAATAGTCCACATTGCGGACTAAAGCCTCTCGATTGAGTGTTGGGAAGTCTGGCGGCTCATCGTTGTCATTAGCTATTAAAGCCCCTTTGAAGACTTGATACCTACTAGCATTGTATCCTAAAAAATAAATGTCAGTGACTAATCCCACGTACAGTATCGGGACTTTCCATGCCTTTCCATTATAAATTTGCCCTGCACCCGGGATAATCGCCGATAGAAGAGTCGCCTTTCTTGGGTTTTTAGGAAGCGAAGAATAATCCAATTGTACTTTCTTAACTGCTCCTACACTATCTGTTTTCTGAGCATACAAGGGTTGATAATAAGACATAAGAATTAAACCCAAAGTCAATAGAGGGCTTCGGATATAGTTGATATGGATTAATTCAAAAAGTCTCAAAATTAAATGACTGCAAGTATTTCTAGAATTCGATTCAAATCGGATGTTGAATTGAAAGGAATTTTTATTTCGCCCTTATTTTTGAGATTAGTTTTTAGCGACACTTTTGTACCAAAGTGGGAAGCTAATTTTTGTTGGATCTTATTGATTTCATATTTTTTGACAGGATCGAGTTTGGAAGAAGGAATATTATCTTTTTTTTCTTCATTCAACGCCTTTACTAAAGCTTCAACTTTACGCACGCTTAATTCCTCTGCAACAGCTTTATTGAAAATTGCCAATTGCCTATCCACGTCTTCTACATTGATCAATGCACGAGCATGTCCCATGGAAATTTGTTGATCTCTGATTGCTGCTTGAATTGTAGGAGGAAGCTTCAAAAGTCTTAGGTAATTATTTATGGTAGTTCTGTTTTTACCTACTAGTGCTCCTAGTTCCTCCTGCTTGAGATTACATTCTGCAAGCAAACGATGATAGGAATGGGCAATTTCCAACGCATTAAGGTCTTCCCGTTGGATATTTTCAATAAGCGCCATTTCCAGCATTTGCTGGTCATTTGCAGTCCTTACATAAGTTGGGATTTGACTTAGGCCAGCTAGCTTTGACGCTTGGAATCTTCGTTCTCCAGAGATTAGCTGATACTCATCGGCATCGATTTTCCTGACAGTGATAGGTTGAATGATTCCTTGGACTTTAATTGATTCAGAGAGTTCTAAAAGTGTATCCTTGTCAAAATATACTCTGGGCTGGAAAGGGTTGACTTGTATTTGCGAAAGTTTGATCTCAAAGATCCCAGCCTGTAACGTTTCTGGTAAAATCCCCTCCTGTGAATGTTTCGCTGGGCTGTCTTCGAGTAGTGCACCGAGCCCTCTTCCTAAAACACTTCGCTTCTTAATTGGTCTTTGATCTACCATAATTAGCTCATCACTTTTGAAAGTCCGTTGCGTTCAGCAATTTCACCGGCCAGATTCATGTAGGCAATCGCGCCTTTCCCATCTCCATCAAACGCAATGGCTGGTAGGCCAAAACTAGGAGCTTCACTCAGTCTCACGTTTCTAGGAATTATCGTATCAAAAACCATTTTTTTAAAGTGAGTCTGAACTTCTTCCACGACTTGATTTGAAAGTCTAAGGCGGGCATCGTACATCGTCAACAGAATACCTTCGATCTCAAGATTTTGATTAAGTCTAGTCTGAATGATTTTTATGGTATTTAATAATTTTCCTAAACCTTCCAATGCAAAATATTCACACTGCACAGGGATAATCACAGAATCTGCCGCAGTTAATGCATTGATCGTGATAAGTCCCAGGGATGGAGAGCAGTCAATGATTATGAAATCGTAATGAGCAGTTAGGGCCTTGGTTACATCCTTCATTTTTTCTTCGCGATTCTCCATATTGATCATCTCCACTTCAGCACCAACCAGATCTATGTGTGAGGGAATCAAGTCGAGTTTACTTAGGGAAGTACTTGTAATAACCTCCTTCACATCGACCTCGTCCATCATGCACTCGTAGATGCTGGTTTTAATTTCCCTGGGATCTTGTCCTAGTCCTGAAGTAGTATTAGCCTGTGGGTCAGCATCAATAATTAGAGTTTTGAATTCTAGAACAGCCAAACTTGCTGCGAGATTCATCGCTGTAGTAGTCTTTCCCACACCGCCTTTTTGATTAGCAATTGCAATGATTTTTCCCATGTTGGTTCAATCGAACATTTTATTAATCAATATTAAGTAAAATCAGCGCTTTTCTGACTGATTTCCGTTCTTTTTTATTCCCATAGGTACATAGCCTTAAAAGTACCTTTTCACTGGGGAAATAGAATTTAATTGATCTGCGAACGAGCTTTTATATCTAATTACTCTTACTTCAATCGACATTTTTTAGATCAATTTTCAAGTAGTCTTTCCAAAGCTGATCTTTCAGTTAATCATTTCTTGAAAATCGTAAGTATATAGAATCGGGTGAACCTAGATAAAAAGACAAAAAAGAGCCTATTTAAAAGGCTCTTTTTCCATTTATTTTTTCTTGTTAGAATCGGCTACTTTCATTGCGTCTTCTAGTTTTTGTTGGAATTTTGATTTCTTTTTATTCACATTTTTTACTTTGCTCTCTTCTACTTTTAATCTGATTTTAGAGTCGTCTACGAACAACTTGATTAATGCCTGTTGACCAAATGTAACCATGTTGGAAACGAAATAGTAAAAACTCAATCCCGCAGGATAGGAGTTCAAAATGAACATAAACATGACTGGCATGATGTATCCCAAATTCTTCATTGGGCCAGTGGCGGTTGTCAATTGATTGTTAAAGTGAGTATATACGATCTGCGAAACAGTCATCAAAAGGGTAAACAAACTGACGTGTGACCCATAAAAAGGAATCGTAAACGGCAATTTAATGAACGTGTCATAGGTAGATAAATCTGACGCCCAGAGGAAAGACTCCTGTCGAAGTTCAATGGCATTTGGGAAGAAGAAGAACATTGCAAACAAAAATGGCATTTGCAAAACCAAAGGTAAACAGCCTGAAATTGGGCTTACCCCTAATTGGGAGAACAGCTTCATTTGCTCTTTCTGCATTTTTGATGCGTCATCGCCATATTTTTCTTTTAGTTCATCAATTTCAGGCTTTATCACTCGCATCTTAGCCATACCAATATATGACTTATAGGTCAATGGAAACAAAGCCAATTTGATCAGAAAGACAATTATGATGATGATAACCCCATAATTTCCAAAGAACTTTTCCAGGAATGCGAATAAGTTTACAATGATATATTTATTCACCCAACTGACGAAGAAATATCCCATATCCACATTGTCCTCAAATCCAGAAGTTACCTTTTTCAGGACTTTATATTTATCCGGTCCGAAATAATAAGTGAAACCAGCTTTTCCATCTATTAATGGAATTTGAAGTGAGGCATTCATAGTACGTACTATGGCGCTATCGGCAGGAGTGGATTGGGAAATTTTTACATCTTGAAACGTACTATCAGCAATGATAGCTGCAGTGAAGAACCGCTGACTAAAAGCTATCCATTTAACTGGCTCTCCTAAAGTCTTTTCCTCCAAGTCATCTCCAGCACCTAAATTGTCAATGGACCCTGATGCAGTATAGTAATTTAATCTAGACTGCCTTCTAGATTCCGCTAAATTACTTTCTTGAGATTTTACCTGATCCTCCCAATTAAAAGCGATTGTAGTTCCAGTAAAAACTTCAGCATACCCATCAATTTCCAAACTCTTTTTGACCTCATAGCTTCCATCTTCAATGCTGTACTGTTGAATCAACTCGCCGCTTTGAGTAGCTACCGATAAGGTTAAGATTTGCGTCTTTAGGCCTTCATCATTAATCGAACTTTTTATAGAACTCTCAAAATAAAGATCATTAAGACTTATTGGACCAGTCTTGCCGTCGATGATGAAGTCCATTGCAGAACTCTTCTCACTTAGCAAATCCAAGGGAGACATATCCCAGCTTTTGTACTCTTTAAGGATTACTTCTTTGATGCGTGCACCCTTGGTAGAGACTTTCAGCTGAATTAGATCGTTTTCGAGGATTATTTCCTCTTCCTCCCCATAGGTCATCACTGCCAAGTCACCATAATTATTCAGCTTGGTTTTATTGGCTAGGCTGCCATCAATTGAGCGAGTCTCTTCGGTAGATTCCTGATTAGGAATACTGGAATCTGTTGAATCCGTTTGGGTTATTGTGGCAATTTCCTCAATTGGAATTTCCGGTTCACTAGCAAAAAAGATTGAGTAAACCAGAATCACTGCTGCAAAAAGAATCAAACCTGTTGCTTGATTTTTATCCATGTTATTAATCTTAAATCCTGAATCTAATCAGGAGGCTAAATTATTTTACTTTTTTATTTACCGCTGCTTCGATGAACTTTACAAAAAGCGGTTGAGGATTTAATACGGTACTTTTGTACTCTGGATGAAATTGAACTCCGACAAACCACGGATGGTTTTTCACCTCTATGATTTCGACTAGTCCAGTTTCTGGGTTTTTCCCGGATGCGATCATTCCATTGTTTTCGATTAGTTCCATGTAAGAGTTGTTAAATTCGTATCGATGACGATGTCGTTCTTGGATTTTACTTTTACCGTAAGCGGTATAGGCTTTACTTGATTTTTTCAGGTCGCAAGCATACGAACCTAATCTCATTGTTCCACCTATTTGATTCACTTTCTTTTGCTCTTCCATCAATGCGATAACCGGATGTTGTGTGTTCGGATCCATTTCTGTGCTATTTGCGTTTGCTAATCCTACCACATTTCGGCTGAATTCGATTACTGCTACCTGCATTCCTAAGCATATACCCAAGAATGGGATATTATTTTCCCTAGCATAACGAACAGTTTCAATCTTTCCTTCAAAACCCCGCTCTCCAAAACCGGGAGCAACCATTATACCATCTAATTCTTTTAGCTTGCTCTTTATATTAGCCGGATTGATTTCCTCCGATGAGATCAATTTCAGATTTACTTCACATTCAATCGAGGCACCTGCATGGGTAAATGCTTCGATGATCGATTTGTAAGAGTCTGGAAGAGAAACATATTTACCGATTAAACCAATAGTCACATCTTGAGTCGGATTTTTTAACTTACCAAGAAAGTCTTTCCAATCATCGAGATTCGAACTGGACTTGGGCGACAGCTTTAACTTTGACATTACCCGTTCATCAAGTTTTTCCTTCTTCATTAGCAGTGGCACATCATAAATCGATTCTGCATCCATAGCTTCGATGACACTATTGAGCTGCACATTACAAAACAAGGCTAACTTTTTTTTGACATCTGGCGGTAGGTGGTATTCAGTTCTACAAACCAAAATATCAGGCTGTATGCCAGCTTCCAATAATTGCTTGACCGAGTGTTGAGTTGGTTTGGTTTTGAGCTCTTTTGCAGCTTTTAAGTAGGGAATCAAAGTTAAGTGAATCACTAAAAAGTCGTTTGGAGAAAGATCCCACTTTGCCTGACGTACAGCTTCTATAAATGGTAAAGATTCGATATCTCCCACACAACCTCCGATTTCTGTTATCACTACGTCATATTTTCCCTCTTCCCCCAGTCTATAGAAATTTGATTTGATTTCATCTGTAATGTGAGGAATTACTTGAACAGTTTTCCCCAAATACTCACCTTTTCTTTCTTTGGTGATCACAGTGTTATAGATCCTTCCTGTGGTAATATTGTTGTCTTGTGAGGTTGGAATGTTCAAAAATCGCTCGTAGTGTCCTAAATCTAAATCTGTTTCTGCACCATCATCAGTCACATAGCATTCGCCATGCTCATAAGGGTTTAGTGTGCCTGGATCAATATTAAGATAAGGATCAAATTTTTGGATAGTGACGCTAAAACCTCTGGATTGGAGCAATTTGGCAAGTGAAGCGGCAATAATGCCTTTTCCAAGCGAGGAAGTCACTCCTCCGGTGATAAAGATATATTTGGTATTAAAAGCCATAAGAAGAAGGGGTGGTAAATTTGATGTGATTCTTATGGGATTCAAAATTAGGGAAAATTACTCAGTAATGCCCCTTTTAAATGAAATATGACTTTACTTTTTTGTTAGCCTTATCCAGTTTTGGTCAATTTAAATTTTGACAACAAGTGTCAAAATTTTCCCCGTTGACTCTTCCACAATTATATTTAATTCTTGAACAACTCAAAAGAGACAGCAACCTAATTACATAGAATTAATGGTTCTACCATTAAGTTAGTGGAACATATAAATAAAGTGACTTAATAT
>JBDNIP010000384.1:0-4918 GCA_041688245.1 Algoriphagus sp. | reverse complement strand
GGGAATCAACTCTAAAATACAGCTTGCAAAAAAAAGAGCCCGAGGATATCGTAACAGCAACAACTTTATCACTATGAGCTATTTCATAGCTGGGAAGCTCAAATTTGACTACCCATTATACGCTAGGCAAAGCTGAAACTTAAAATTATTGATCATTTAGTTATTCTCAGAAATTCTATTACCCACTACGATTCATATAGAGCCAAAATAAAACCCCGACAATAAGATTGCCGAGGTTTATACATTTCTAAGAATAATGAGTGCCTAGTCTCTATCGCGAAGGAACACAAATTTCTCCTTAAATACACAACGAATTGTGCCATTCTGGAACATGAAATAACTCACTTCGAGATTTTTATCAGTTTCTGATACGATGGTGAATTTGTTAACACCAGTCGGATCAAGTTCAGCGTAACGAGAATTTCCCGCAGGCTGACCATACGCATTTATGACCGAAATAACGTTTTTGTCAGCATCCATTTGGAATATAGGTGAATACGAGCCGAAACGGCTAATACCAGAACCAGTATTGAAGTAGTAGCTTTGTCCACCATAATAGTGGTCCCACCTCTGAAATGTGGATCCAGTGATAGTTCTCAGTTCGGCTTCATAAGGATAAATCCCAACAAATGCAGGTCTAGTTAAGTCCATAAACTCACCAGTAACCTCATAAATACCATCATACTTATTCTTCGCACCTACAGAGTAGATTGCTGTTTCGAAATTACCTGAGATTATACCAAAAGAAGTTTCAGTGATCGTCAATGGGATAGCATAATTCTTGGTAAAGTCAAACTTGCTTGTAAAAAGCTTAATTACTTTTTCAACTTGTCTTTGGCCTTTAGGAATTACAACTTCCATCGCATCTACACTGAACAAGTCAGATGGAAGAACTTCATAGTCGGTATTTTCAGTTGAGTTATACTCATCTAAGGCAGCAGGATCTACTTTAAACTTTACTGTGATATTCTGATTATTTTCCTGAGCACCTGAATAACTCACAAGAATTGTCAGTTCCACCACTTCTGCTTCCTTAAAAGAGTTAACATAAAGAGGATATACACTATTAACAGAAGCAATCAATCCTATATCATAGAATTCAATTACATTTTCTACTTTATCGGGATCAAAAAGTGGATCCTCATCCAAACAGGATGTTAGTGTCACCATAGCAACAGCAAACAGTCCTATTTTAGTTAATATATTTTTCATATCTATTTCTATTATTTAGATTATTGTGCTTGCCAGAAGATTAAACTAGAAAACTGATTCACTCCAGCTGGAATACTTGCCAGATTAAGCTGGAACTCGGATGAAGCATAAAGCCATCTTACAGGAAGTTCGTCAGCTCTAGTTGAAGTGGATAGAATGGAAGCAAAACTAGCAGTTGGCAGTGACGAACCATTAACAATCTTTGGATAAGATGTTCTTCTGAAGTCCGACCATGTCTCATGGGCATTAATGAAATTGTAAGCAATATACTTCTGTGTAATGATGGCCTCTAATTTTTCCTCAGTAGAGGAAGCAAGATCATAATTCACCAAATAGCTAGCAGGATTATCAGTTTTGTAGATCTCAAAATCTGCAGCTGGATCCAAACCAACTTGTACGTTACCATTAATTTCCTTATACAGATATTTGAAAGAAGCAATTACTCCTTTATCAAATGCATCCTTGTCATCGCCTGAAAGGAAACCTTTCATATAAGCTTCGGCTTGTAGGAAATGTGACTCGGCTAGCAGCATGATAGGGACACTAGCAGTTCTTCCTTTCAGAAGACCAATAGAATTAGTCGCATTAGTACCTGCTCCGGTACCCACATACCATGAAGTCTGCTCAGGCAGTGCCTGAGGATTGTCAACAAGATTACCTAGTTGACCTTTAGGAGTGCCCGCAGGAAAGCTTCTAAAAGTAGCTGCACCACGACCATCATCCACTAACTTAGTACCATTATAGAAAGAGTAGATAAATTGGGTAGGTATGGCAGATCTTCCTGATCCTGATAATGAACCAGCAGCATTACTGTGATAAGTCTCCCAATATGGATTTTGCTTACCTGCTGTAGCTATGTAACCTGGATTGATTTGTGCATCGTCGGTAATGAAACCTAAGCTCGTGTTCATTGAAGCAAATTGAGCAGCAGCAAATGCACTAGTCTCTGAAGCACCAGACATTCTGACAAGCAGTCTCAATTTCAGCGTATTTGCGAACTTGGCCCACTTATTTACATCTCCACCAAACATAACATCGGCTGAACCAAGACCATTAGCCCCGGCTGAGTTAGTGAATAAGTCGATCGCTAAATTTAGCTGTACCACCAAATCTTGGTAGATAACAACCTGGTTATCGTAAGTCGGAGTAACATTTTCAGCTCCTTTCAGCCCTTCGCCGTAAGGAACATCACCAAATACGTCAACTAACATATGGAAATCCAAAACTTTCATAACCTTGGCGACAGCATTGAAATAAGCTTTGCTAGGATCATCAGCAGTAGTATTTAGAATATATTCATAGTTGATCAAATCATCGTATGTAGATGACCAAATTCCATTATATGAATTTGTCGTATAATTATATGTTACAGTCGCTCCCCAGCCACCAAAGCCACCGGAGTTTGCAGTATAACCATTGATCCACATGGTACTTGTATTGTAAGAGCGCAATAAACCTGCAGTTCTTGTGAGTGCATTTGGTAAAACAAGCTCAGGAGTCGCTGAAGTTGCAGAATTTGGATTGACATTATCCCCAAGAAATGACTCACATGATGAGAGGAAGACAGTGGAAACTAGTGTAAATATTTTTAAGATATTTTTCATTCCTATTTAATTAAAATGTTAGTGTGATAGAAGCACCGTAGAATCTCGTAGGGGGAGTTGCACCTAGTGTTACAATACCCACTGCATTTCCGTCAGAGAAGTTGAAATCAGGATCTGTGTAAATATTTGATTTCGGAGTAAAGATCAACAAGTTTCTTCCTTGAGCTGTTATGGTAGCACCTTGGATAAATCCAATTTTTTTCATGAAGCTAGTAGGAAGGTCGTAGGAAAGCGCTACCTCTCTAAGTTTCCAGTAAGCACCATCTATCAGATAGTTTTCAGCGATATTTCTTCTAAAAGATCCATCAGTCCAAAATCCGGCACCACCATCAGTTACAGTGACATTTGTGTTTTCTATGTATGTCCCTGGACTCTCTGGGTTCTCGTAAGAGGAGTTTGGAATTACAAACCGCTCTCTATTGAAATATGTAGTTGTAATACCTGATCCAGAGAAATCAAATGAACTACCACCACTGTAATAGATATTATATCCACCTCTATATTCTGCCAAAGCATAAAGTCTGAAGCCTTTGTAAAGAATCTCAGCATTGACACCTAACCTATGTCTTGGCTGTGTGTTGCCTAGTATTGCTTGCTCTTCATCTGCACTTGGATTTCCAGTGGAAGCATCGACGATGATTCTCCCCTGATCATCTCTTTTGTAAACAGTACCAATCAGCATAGGATATGGCTGACCTTCAATTGCATAAACTTGAGCATTTCCACCTGATGAAATTTGAAGTTTATCCAAATCATCAGCGATCTCCACTACATAATTATCATTGAATGTGTAGTTAGCACCAATATTGATCTGAAAGTTATTTCTAGCAAACGCAGTTACGTTTATCATAGTCTCGAAACCTTTGTTCGCGACTATACCTGTATTTTGCAAATAAGAGGAAAAACCAGTAGATGAAGATACTCCAGTCGCAATTGTTTGGTTTTCAGTTTCTGATTTGTAGTAAGTAAACGCACCGTTTATTTTACCACCAAACAATATAAAGTCTGTACCAAACTCATAGGAAGTAGTGATCTCTGGCTCAAGATCGGCTGCCACTAGGCGATTGTCTAAAGTATAGCCTGAAAGGCTTCCGAAAGGAAATCCACCAGATGGACTGAAAGTAGGATTTAACTGATACGGACCTAAGTTGACCTGCCCCACCTGAGAAATACCACCTCTAACCTTTAGCTGAGAAAAAACTTTAGAACTCTTAAGAGCAGGAATTGCATCTGATGCTACAAAAGAAACGTTAGCCGCAGGATAGAAGAATGACCTGTTTTCTTTGGCTAGTACAGAAACCCAGTCATTTCTTCCTGTCAATTCTACGAATAGGTAATCTTTGTATGCAGTCTTGAACTGAGCAAATACACCAATCTGGCTAGACTCAGAATTACCTTCACTTGCACCTGGCTCACCTACACGGTTTGAAACGTTGTAAAGATTTGGAATTACAATTCCATTTGCATTAACATTAACACTCTTAGACTG
Source organism: Algoriphagus sp. (assembly GCA_041688245.1). Classification (GTDB taxonomy): domain Bacteria; phylum Bacteroidota; class Bacteroidia; order Cytophagales; family Cyclobacteriaceae; genus Algoriphagus. Next base: position 613 of record JBDNIP010000384.1, on the reverse strand, counting down.
ATTTTTTCTTAACTGGTTGCCTAATAATAGGTTGAAAAACAAATTCTCACCTACTGGCTTCTTCAAGTTGATCAAGAAATCAGAAATCAGTTGATTGCGGTAACCAGATCCATCAGAAACTCTACCAAACATATCTGTCTTGGCAGAAGAAACGGATTTAGTGTAATCAGTGAAGATAAATTGACCCGAAGTGCTCTTATTATAAAACGTTCTGTTAGAAATACCTATACGATACGTCAAATCTATCCAAGTGAGCGGCTTGTACTTTAATTCCACATTACCTACCAGGTAGTCATTTCCAGAATTCTGGCGACTATTATCTTTCTGGAAGTATGGATTATCGTAATATTCGTTGTAGTACCCATTAGGATTAGCAAATGGATCGTTTCTCCAGTCCTTGTATTTAGTCAATGGAACTTGGGCAGGAGTTTGAAGAATTTGATTATACATACTACCGGTGGCAGTAGTGATATCATATCTATTCTGCACGTAATTAGTAGAGATATTTAATGCTAATTTATCAGTAAACTTTCTTGTACTATTGAATCTTATAGATGCTCTTGTATACTTATCTCCCGGTGTAGTACCTTCATTATCAAGGTACTGTGCGGAG
>JBDNIP010000383.1:0-6823 GCA_041688245.1 Algoriphagus sp. | reverse complement strand
GTATATTTATAGAGTGCCAAAGGCACGATTGGTACTGAACAATTTTAACATAGGAGTACATCAAGTTTTTGGAGGAATACGAAATTGAATATGACTTGAAATATATATGGGATTGATTTATCGGTAGCAGGTAATTACCGATCGTGCCCTTGGCACTCTTATGATCTGTGGTGTTTACTTTACCCCGAATTTCGCTGCACTGCATTCGGGGCTGATACCGGTTTTGCCTTTGGCAAAAGATTTAGCAGGTCATTGCAATGGCTTTATACTAATCTTTTCTTAGTATCAGACTGTCAGATCCGAATCCTAAGCAAATCACCCTACTTTATCACCACTCCACAGCATTCTCAAGCAGCTGTAAGAAAGGCTTCTGCGACCATGCTTTCTCGTCGTGACCAAAAAAGGCATAGAAAGTTTTACCACATCCAATGGCTTGATACCAAGCCATTGGATGTACTTTGCACCTACTGAAGTCTTTGTTCGTAATCCAAAGCAGATCTCCATCAGGAAGAATCTTATCACCACCGATAATTTAGAAAGCAGAATAATTTTTGATTTTTTTCTTTCGGGCTCTCCAAATTAAAAACCCAGTAATGAATAAAATTCCTGAGGACAAGCCAAATACGCTATAAATTATTTTTGACCATAGGCCACCATAAGTTCCATAGTGTAGCGGTTGTTGGCTATAAAAAAGCTGAGAGCCAAAGCTAGCCGAACGAGCATCGAAATGACTTATGATTTCTTGTTTCTCTTTATCAATATATAACTTTGAGACGTCATCACTTATTAAGGGATTATGAAAATCTAACTTTACTTCGATAAATGGATTATCTTTTGTTTTTTCACGTATAGTTTTAATTTCAGCCTCAGGAAAATTGATCAAAACTATTTTAAATATATTGTCATAAGTGAATGGTTCAACCCTAATAGAATGGGTGAGTAGTTTTGGTTTTGCGAATGTTTCATCCGGCTTACCAACAGTACTTTCAAGTATGCTGGGTAAAAATGCCAAAGTAATTCCTGTAATTGCCCAAATTAAATTAAAAGGAACACTCGTTAAACCAATAAGTTTATGCCAATCAGCCGAAATCTTTCGACTTCCTTCCCCCCATCTAATTTGATAAAATTTCTTTTTTTTCGTAAAGTTCCTGTATATCATTAACCCAACGACCAGCATAATTAATAATGCAATTCCAAATGTGCCTACGATAAAGCGACCTACTTTGCCCGCTAATAAATTTGTGTGAAGTTTTGTTACCCAATAAAGTATACCACTATCATTAGAGCGTTCTCCATTTATGTTTCCAGATATTGGGTCAACGAAAATATTTAGATCACCATTTTTATCGTGTTCAATTTTTACTGGTTTTATTTTAACTTCAAAAACCTTATCTTTTTCAATGAATTTATAATAATGTAAATAATAGCCTGGATGTTCTAAGAGAATATTATTCGATATACAATCTAATGAAATTATATCTTTTTTAATTGACGAAACTTTATATAGATCTGGATTTAACATTTGGTCAATCTCTTTTCTAAAAACAATAATTGAGCCTGTAATACTAAAAATTAATATCATCACACCAATATAAAGTCCGAGCCAGGCGTGTATTTTCCAAAGTATCTTTTTATTCGTCAAAGTTAAATTTTTTTTTGTGGTACAGATTATGATTAGAACTTCTACATATTTTAAGTTTTTCAGCTAAACACATTTCCAAAATTTCAACAAGGGTCATCCAGAAAGATCTTCTCAGACTACAAGATAATACTTGTTCTATGTCAAATAAAGAATACTTGATATTCAAGAGTTTAATAGAGGTATCTTCAAAGAAGTATCTATTTTTCCATTTTGAAACTATTTGTAAAGAAATAATAAATCTTAGCGCTAATTCAGAATTCATCGCTGAACTACTTTCAATTTGAGAACGAATGTGTAATTCGTTCTGGCATTGAAATAGTAAACTTATTGCATGTTTATTTTTAATAGTACAGAAATAATCCCTTGGGTTTCTTGATTGGCGTCAATGAAGAAACCCGAAGGGGCTATTGCTATCTCAAATAATGTCATGAAACTTTACAGTTATTCAAACAAGACCTTTTGTCATGAAAAATTAACTACTAAAATTTAACATATTTTTAAGAGTTTTAGAACTCTATATACAATGTAAATTATTGTTACACTGCTTATTTCAGATCAACTATTTATGAAATAATTTTTAAAGCTTCTGATAGCATTTTTTCTGCTTCGTCTTTCCTTCCAAGCTCTGCAAGTTCAGCGGCTGTTTTAGCCATTATCACAGCTTTTTTCTCTACAACAGAAATGCTTGAAATCTTGTCTTTTACTATTCCAAGAATATTAGACGCTTCTTCAAGTTGTTTAAGTTTCATGTGATTTTTGCCGTTGTAATTAATGCATCTGAAGAAAAATACCCATCTTCAATTTTTATAGCTATTTCTTTTGCCTTCGTAAAGTTTTTAGACTGACTGTAATTTCGTGCTATTTCACTTGTAACATCATTTCTTAAGTTTATATTTTCTATCGTAGGGCAAATCTTTAATGCTTCTTCCAGCATATTCAAGGCTTTTTCTGGCTGACCTTTTTCGGCCAATTCACCACCTAGCATTGTTAAAATTGCCACTCTTTCAAACGGATCTTTGAGCTGCGATGACAATTCAAATGCTTTGTCAAATAGTTTAAAAGCGTCCTCTTTTAGTCCGGCAGCAACCATATTAGCCGCTATTTCAGCATAAAGACTTAACTTATCGTCTAAGTGAATATCATTTAATTGATTTACCTGTTCATTGGCCTCCTTCAAAAGTTGTCTAGCAGTTTCAACTTTTTTTAATCGAGTGTATTTTCCTGAAAGTTCTGCAAGTAATGCAGGTATATCTTCTTTATCTGCTTCCTTTTTTGCCTGAATAATTGCCTCATCTAATAAATTTTCTGCTAAAGCAGGATTTGAACTAACGAGTTTGTTTGCGATCTTTCCGAAATTGGTCACAAATATATAAACATCAGAAATTGACTGTGTGATATTAATAGCTTTATCAATTTCTCCGAGCCCTGCGTATTCGTTTGCGATTAAAGCAAGAGCTACTTCTCGATACTCTTTATTTTTGATTTCAAATGATAATATCAGGGCAGTATCCAATATTTTTATTCCTTTTTCTTTGTTTATGTTTCGCCCAGTTTCACCCCCAATTTTCGATAGGGCTGCTACTTTTCCTGCTTCGGTTGCTAATATGTCCACATCAGTGCGATGAGCATTAGCAGATAAACTGAATAAGATAAAGAAGCTTAGAATAATTAGTTTCATAGTTAATATATTTAAAGTTAGTTAAAATTCCATCTCAGTCCTGCACTTATAATGCGGCCTCTAGTGTTTTCTGTTTCGTTATTAATAGACTTATCGGTAGCAATCGTTTTTCTCTTCACAACACTATCCAATACATCTGAAACACGAAGCATTAATTGTCCGTTCTTCAAGAAGGTTTTTGATATTCCGCAATCAATAAAATAGAGTTCTTTTTCCGATGCTTGTTGCGAAGGTTTTGGACCTAAGTAGTTTCCTGCAATTTGAATGTTAAACTGTTTCTCTAAGTTGAAATCCATAATTAGTTTAGCCGCATATTTAAATTGATCTTTTATGGCACTTCCCTTAAATAGCGGATCACTAATTTGAGATTCAAAGTAAGAATAACTTGCATTTACGGTCCACCATTTTGTAAGTTGAGCTGGCGACATTATTTCAACTCCTGTCAAAAATGCTCCTGATAAGTTATCTGGCCGAGTGTATTGTATGTTGTTAGCATCCTCAGTTATTACTTTTTCTATTAAATCGTGAATATCACGATGAAAAATATTGATACCGATATTAAAATTTTTGAAATTTTTCAGATACCCTAATTCGTAATTATATGAAAACTCAGGTTTTAAATCTGGATTGCCTTCTTTAATTCTAAGCGGGTCGCGATCGTCAAGAAATGGACTTAAATCTTTAAATGCTGGTCTTCTGACGCGCTTCCCGAAACCTGCGATAATGTATTGTGTACGGTCGATGTTGAATTGAGCTGAAATACTCGGTAGCACCATTAAATAAGCGCTTGTTTTTTTAATCCCATCAAGTGGTGATTCATTGTATAGGTTTGTTTGTTCTGCACGAACTCCAGCATTTACTTTAATGAATTTATAATTCAATTCATCCGTCACATATAGCGCATGGGTATTTTCGCTAAAGATAAAATTATTTTGGTTGCTCTGACTTGATTCCCATTTTCCTTCAGAATGATTAAATTTGGCTAGCGAGTTATCAAGATTTCTGTTTAAAGATGCTAATCGATAACCCATTTTGACTTTATTTTTTTCCCCTATTGGTAATGTATAGTCTAAGTTCACAAAATAATTATCGTCTTTAAGTATTTCAGTTTCTTCTTGTAAAGTTGGATTACCATCATATATTCCATTCAATTTAATTTTTTGAATTTCAATTCCTTTAGTTTTTGGTTGATTAAAATCCAAGTAGCTGATCGATGCTTTTAGTACAGAGTTGTTTTTGAAAGCTTGCCTAAAGTCAAAAGAATATTCATAGAATTTGCTATCTTTTGATTCAGGCTCAGTTCTGAATGATCTGTCTTTGAATGAACTGTCCAATTTTGTTGTATTGATTTCAATATCTTTATTTTTGACTTCAAGTTGTCTTCCAAAAATAAATCCGCTTGAAATTATTGCTCCCTTCCATAGTTTATATCTTCCGCCCACTCTAAAATTTTCATTTAGAAATGATTTTTCTTCCTTTTGGTGTATTGTTTGCGTTCCATCGTAAAGACCATTTTTCAAGATGGTTCGATCTGAAAATTTATCGTTATCAATATTTTTTTGTAGTCTATCATATCCTACATAGTACTCAAATTTTTCTTTTTGTTGAGAAAGTGATAAGCTTCCATTATAACCATCTGTATTATCTGCCAGAAATGATATACTTCCTTTTATAGCATCGTCCGTATTTCCTTTTTTTAGAACAATATTTACAATCCCATTAATACCATCTCCTTGATACTCCGCCGAAGGGTTGGTGATAATTTCAATGTAGTCAATAGCACTTGCAGGAATTTGATCGAGTACAGTTTCGCGATTGTTTCCACTTATACCAGAATTTTTACCATTAATCAATACCTGTGTGTACCCACTTCCTAAACCTCTCAGACGAATGTCTCTGTTGTGATTTGGACTTCCTCCCATTGCAACGGATGGCATGTTTTTAAGTATATCTCCTGCGGTTCCCCCATTTTGGGATGTCAGGTCAGAAGCATTATATACAATTTTTCCTGGACTGATTTGCGTAACACCAACCTGAGCTTTAATAACTACTTCAGAAAGTTGTATTGAAAAGGATTCTAATTTTATTTTTCCAAGTTCGGTTGTTATACCTTCTTTAACACTAACGTTATTGGAATATTTTTTTTTATACCCAACATATGAAATGGAGAGTACGTAATTTCCCTCGGCAATATTATCAAAATATACGACTCCGTTATCGTTCGATGATGCCCATTTTACCAACGAACTGTCAGGCAAATTTAATATTGCTACTGTTGCAAATGGCAATGGCTCATTATTTAAATCTAATATGTCGGCTTTTACAAATCCTTTTCCTGATTGAGCAAAAGAAAAAGCTGTAATGAGCACGAATAAGAATGATAAAATTATGTATTTCACTTTTATAATATAATTTATTAAATGATGTAAATATGCTAGTTAAATTTAATCTAAACTATACCTAATTTTAGGCATAGTTTAGATTAAATTAGAAACCCTTGCTACCTGCAGGCCAGCGACTATGACCTACTAGAAGGAAAAACCATCCAGTTTAATTATTCCTCCTATTTCTTTTAGAAAAGCTAAAAAGATCAACTCTAGCGAATGAGTTTAAATCCAAATGGGAGGTGAAGAAATTAGAATTTCACTCCAAAGGACATATAAAACGTCCGCCCCTCGGCTGGCATGATTCCCGGTCCGGGATAGCCTCCAGCTCTTCGGGTGAAGTAAGCTGCATCAGCAAGGTTATTGACACCAGACTTTAAGGTATATTTCTTCTTATAAGTATATCCTGCCGAAAGATCCTGTACCACATAAGCTGGAATCAAGCCTGAGGTCGCAGCTGCATTTGGCTCTACAGAATTTGAGGCATCAGAAAAGGTCTCTGCAATATCGCTCAGCTGCCAAGTCATGGAGAAATCCTTATAGCGGTACGTTGCTCCATATCTGTTGATCTTTTGAGGTGCATTTTCCACTTGATTTCCTGCAAGGTTACTGACTGCGATTTCTCCATTGCTTACGCTGGTTCGCTCAAAATCTTGGTACTCTGCATTGATATAAGCAAGAGAGGCGAAAAGATGGATGTAACCGATTGATGAATTGCCTACCAAAGCAGTGATCGGATCAAACTCTACAAATGCCTCTACTCCTTGACTGACTGACTCTCCGAGATTAGTTCGGAATTGGAAACGAGTGCCATCAGCAGCGGTCTGGGTAAGTGTTCCGATACGATCTGCATAGTTTAGGTAGAAAAAACTCGCATCAAAGTTTAAGAAATCACCGATATTTCCACGATAGCCCAAATCGAAATTGTAACCTCTGGCATCTTGAAGATTGGGATCAATAACGTCAGTAGTAGCCGGTGGAGTCAGATCAGAGATCAGCACCGGTCGATAGGCTTGGGAGAAATTGCTATACAATTCCGTTGTTTTCGTCAGATGATATTCTCCACCAAAACCCAATAAGGCAAAATTCCGGTTTCGTTGCTCAGGAGTCAAAAGTTGC